>CAZWXX010000035.1:0-11048 GCA_964637865.1 uncultured Muribaculaceae bacterium
GATGCTCATTTATTTGTAACACCAGATCAAATTGGAGAAGAATTTAAAAAGGTAGTGAATTTAATCTTAGATGTATATCATGATTTTGGAATTACGGACTATAAATTTAGACTTTCTCTAAGAGATAAAAATGATAAGGAAAAGTATTTTGATGATGATGAAATGTGGGATAAGGCAGAAACTAAATTACGAGAAGTATTAAATGAATTAGGAGTAGAATATTTTGAAGCCACTGGAGAAGCAGCCTTCTATGGACCTAAACTAGATGTAGAAGTAAAACCAGCAGTAGGACCAGATGTAACACTTTCTACTTGTCAATTAGACTTTCTTCTTCCTCGTAACTTTGATTTATCATATATTGATGCAAATGGTATGAAACAAACACCAGTAGTTTTGCATCGTGCCATATTTGGAACCTTTGATCGCTTTACTGCTTTTGTTATTGAAGAGACGAAAGGAATCTTTCCAACTTGGCTTTCGCCATTACAAGTAAAAGTAATTCCAGTAAATCCTGAATTTCAAGGAGACTATGCAAAAACAGTGGTGGAAAAACTACGAAATGAAAATATCAGAGTAGAATTAGATGATCGTAATGAAAAACTAGGCTATCGACTAAGAGAAGCTCAAACAAGTAAAGTTCCTTATACATTAATTCTTGGCGATAAAGAAAAAGAAGAGAATACGATAAGTTATCGTCTTCATGGTGAGAAGGATACTACTACTGTACCAACAGAAGAATTTATTAGCATGATAAAAGAAGAAATTGCCACGAAAAAAATAAGAAGTAAATAATAAAATATAAAAGAATGTTGAAACAAATTGGACATTCTTTTTTCATTATATTCTATAAAATGTTACTCATAAAGGAAGATACTTTATGACTGCTATAAAGTATAGGTTTTCTATTCTTTTCTATATTCATCATACAATAATTCGACATGATTATCAATAAAAAATGATGTCTTTTGTCGTAAATAGATTAACTATTTGATAATTTATCTGTTATTTATAGTCAAATACTTGGCAGAATAGAAATAGTGATAAATAGATAACGAAAATTCGACTGTTCTATAATTATAGTCAAGTAGTTAGTCAATAAAAAAAGAAAGTAAGTAAACTCTGGGAAATAACTTCAAAATTCATAAAGTATCTTCCTTTATGATGAAAAATAGAGTGGATACAGATAGCAAATTTGGGAAAAATAAAAGAGAAAAGGAAAGATTAGATGAAGAAGTTTATAAAGAAGCATAAGATGGGAATATTTATAACAGTAAGTGCAATTATTATGGTAATTGGACTCTCTTACGCATGGTTACAACTAACTCTTAGAGGTAATAAAGAACTTAGCATTTTAACATCAGGAAAACTAGAACTAGTACTAGATGATACTATGACAGAAGGAATTTCTGTAACAAACTCTGTTCCAATAACGGATGATATGGGATTAGAACAAAAAGCATATACTTTTACTTTAGAAAACAAAGGAACAATAGATAGTGACTATACAATTTATTTAGATGATTTAGAACTTACAGAAGATCAAACTAGAATGAAAGACTCTTTTATTAAATATGAACTAGTAAAAAATGGAGAAAGAGTAAATTTAGACCTTTTAAGTACCACAGGAGAACATCCGAATAGAGTGTTAGATAAAGATATTATTTCTGCCAAAGATAAGTATACATATTCTCTAAAAATATGGATTGATTCTAATGCCACGAATGAAGTCATGAATACTACATTTAAAGGGCAGTTAAAGATAGAAGCAATGCAAGGAAAGACAAAGAATCTTTATAAAATAATATCTAAAAAGGCAGTAATGGATAATACAAAAAGTGAGTTTGTATCAAGTGAAACAGGAATTGATTTTAGTGCGATTTCATCAGATACCAATGGCAAAGGAGTCTATACTCTTGCTTCTTCTAAAGATGATATCTATCCAATTCATTATTATAGAGGAGCAGTGACCGACAATAATGTAAAGTTTGCAAACTTTTGTTGGAAGATAGTTAGAACAACAGAGACTGGAGGAGTAAAATTAATTTATAATGGAAGTCCTGATAGTGAAGGTAAATGTACCAATATCACAGGAGGAGCAACACAGATAGGAACAAGTGCATTTAATGAGACTTATAATGCTTTAGAATATGTAGGATATATGGTAAATAATACTACTAACTCTAAGATAAAAGGAGTAATAGATACATGGTATCAAAAGAATATGACAGATTATACTGAAAAATTGGAAGATACTATATGGTGTAATGCTCGAAGGATTTCTAGAGTACAAGCAAGTAATGGATATACTTATTTTGAAGCATATGACAGAGCAAATAAAACACACCAGCCAAGTCTTGGTTGTGTAAATGTAGATGATAAGTTTACAGTAGATACAAAGAATGGAAATGGATTATTAACCTATCCTGTGGCACTGTTAACAACAGATGAAATTATGTTAGCAGGAGGATTAGATTCTACTGCAAATTCTAGTTATTATTTATATACGAAACAAGTTTGGTGGAGTTTGTCGCCGTCTTACTTCTACAATAGCACTGTTCTCGGCTACCGTGTCTACTCTGGTGGCCACTTGATGAGCGACAATGTCTTCAACGCGTACGGCGTCCGGCCCGCGTTATCACTTGCACCTGGGACTAAAATCACAAGCGGAGATGGTACTATGAATAGTCCATTTGTAATTGAATAGAAAAGTAAAATTGTCCCACACCTATGATTTTTCGTGGACAAAAATGAAAAATAGAGAGGAATGATAATATGGAAGAGAATCATAACAAAGAAAATTGGTTAAAGAAACATAAAATGGGAGTATTTGGTGGAGTAAGTGCCGTGCTTATGTTAATAGGCTTGTCTTATGCCTGGTTACAACTTACTCTTCGAGGAACAAAAGAGTTAACGATACTAACTGCAGGAAGTTTAGAGTTAGAACTAGATGATACGATGACAGGAGGAATTTCTTTTACGGAAGCAGTGCCTGTTAGCAATGAAGAGGGTACGAGCCAAGATGGTTATACCTTTACACTAGAAAATAAAGGAAACGTAGTAAGTGACTATACGATTTATTTAGATGATTTAAATCTTACAGAAGGACAAACTAGAATGAATGACTCCTTCATTAAATATCAACTTACAAAAGATGGAAGTGAAGTAGATTTACAACTATTAGATAAAACAGGAGCATCTCCTAATCGTGTATTAGAAAGTGGAACAATTGCACCAAAAACAAAATATACTTATGTTTTAAAAATGTGGATCGATGAAAATGCAACAAATGCAGTAATGGAAACGATGTTTAAAGGACAACTAAGAATAGAAGCAATGCAAACAATTCCTAAAACCTTATATACTGAAATAGCAAAGAGTGCAGTGTTAGATAATATCCAAAGCAAGTTTGTAACAGCAACAACAGGAATAGACTTTGGACAAATTTCTTCTGATACGAATGGAAAAGGAGTTTATACTCTTAACTCTACGAAAGATGATGCATATCCAGTTCACTATTATAGAGGCGCTGTTACGAATAACAATGTAAAGTTTGCGGGACTTTGTTGGAAAATTGTAAGAACGACTAGTACTGGTGGAGTAAAACTAATCTATAATGGAAGTACGGACGCAAATGGATATTGTACGAATACTACAGGAGATGAAACTCAGATTGGAACAAGTAAATTTAATGAGACTGGTATTATTTTTGAAGAACCTGCAGACTATATGGTAAATAATACAACAGATTCAGCGATTAAAGGAGTCATTGATACTTGGTATCAAGCTAATATGACGGAATTTACCAATAAATTAGAAGATACAGTCTGGTGTAATGATCGAAGTTCGAGCGGAGGAAGTTATCCTGAATTTGGAGCATTTGATAGAGTTTATACAACACATCACCCTAGTCTTACATGTGCAAATGATGAAGATAAATTTACAGTGGATACAAAAAATGGAAATGGTCTATTAACTTATCCAGTGGCACTCTTAACAGCAGATGAAGTCATGTTAGCAGGAGGTTTAGGAAATACCACTAATTCTAGTTATTATTTATATACAAATCAAAGGTGGTGGACATTATCACCATCTTATGGTGACTTGAGAGAAGCGCTTATCATGATATTTGGAGTGCTTGATAGTAGTATTCTTGGTGATGAATATTATGGCAATGAGTCAGGCGTTCGTCCTAGTGTATCCCTTGCACCTAACACAAAATTTACAAGCGGAGATGGTACTATGAATAATCCATACATAATATAAAAGTTCAGATATCAAAGAATGAAAAAAGTGAGATACTTAACATGAAATATTTCACTTTTCTTTTTGGTAGAAAAATATTTTTATCTGTGCTAGACTAGTAATAAGGGAGAGTGAGGTTATGCTAAAATATTATAAAAATACAGTATTATATAATGAGACAATAGATACAGGACTTGGCATTATAACAGGTTGGAAAAAGCCTAGTTTAATAAAAGAACATTTAACAAATGAAAGTCTTAATAAAACAAAGACGATAGGTACTTTATATACTAAAAATGGAATTAACTATATTATTGCGAATTTATTTTTAAATCCTGAAATCAATCATTTAATTCTTTTAAAAGATTCTAATATCGATAATAAAATGTGTGAAGCCGTAGAAACATTCTTAAATTTTCTAGAAACCGAAGAGATTTCTTTTCAAGAAAAGTTTCACTATGACAAAGAGATGATTCATCAGTTTTGTTCATACTTTAAAAATCATATTTCAGTAATCAATAGTAAAGATTTAAATAAAGAAATTAGTCTTCTTTCCTTAAATAAAGTTTGGAGAGAAAATAAATTAGACTTAGAACCAGTAGAAATCAAAACGAGTAATACTCTACCAAGCGAGCATCAAGGTTTTATGGTTAGAGCAAATACGGTAAAAGAAGCATGGATGCGTAGCTTAAAACTAATTGGCACATACGGAAATAGAAAACTTTCTGACTATGATGAAGAGCAACTAGAACTAATCAATTTATCTATTATTGTAAAAAATGAAGATTTAGAAAATCCTTCTATGATAGGAGAAATAGGTATTACGAAAGAAGAGTTATCAGCATACTCTGAAACCCTACTATCCAAAGAAAAAGCAGAGGATGTCAAATACACTTATGGAAGTAGATTTCGTAATTTTCATGGAGTAGATCAATTAGAATATATGACAGAAACATTAAAAAACACAAAATACTCAAGAAGAGCAGTAGCAACTCTTTGGGATCCTTATTTAGAGTCAATAAATAATGAAGGTCCATGTCTTAATATGTATCAAGCCATCATCCAAGATAACCTACTTTATATGACATCCTATTTTCGTTCGAATGATCTCTATAATGCTTATCCTAGAAATATTTATGGTATTTTAAAAATTCAAGATGAATTATGCAGCCGACTATCTTTAAAAAAGGGATATGTCAATACAATAGCAGGATCCGCTCATGTATATGAGAGAAACTTTAACGATTTAAAATCCTTTACAGATGCGAATATTTTATTTTGTGAAGAAGATGAGAGAGGTTACTTCTTTATTGAAACAGATTTAGATGGAATTCATGTATCTTTCTATAATAAAGAAGGAGTAGAACAAAGAAATTTCACATCAACAACCGCAAGTAGCCTAAGAGATGCTATCTGTTTTTATACGAGCAATAAAGAACATGCTTTCTACCTAGGACAAGAATTAACAAAAGCAGAAATTGCTTATCAGAGTGGCATCCCTTATACACAAGATAAAAACTTAATACTAAAAAAATAGAAAACTCAAATCTTAAAAATCTTCTCATTTTATTCTCAATATGATATATTAATATAAAAGCAAGATGGAAAAGGATGTGGTATATATGAACTTAAAGTTTGCAGTAAATGATTATATATTAGTATGGAATTTATTATTCCAGGCATCTATCTCAGAACCAGTTCATACCCTAAAACAAAAACTATGGATTAACTATAAAAAACAATATAATGATACCTTTAAAGATAATGCACTTATTTTAAAAGATCCGAAAAACTTTATACCAGATGATGATACTATTTATAATATTATGATGGAAAATATAGTATTTACCTCTATTCATAAAAATACAGAAAAATTTCGCGTGGACCTTTTAAAAACTTGGGATGAAAATAAGAAAAAATCATTACCCGAGCTAAAAGAAATTTTAAGATTTCCAGTAAAAGAATATCATGTTTTAGTAGTAGATCCCAAATTAGATATCATAGATAAAACAGTACCCAAAGGAGGCAAAGTAAATACGATTGTTTGGGGGAAAAAATATAAAGACCCCATAAAAACAATAGTAGAATTAGTTTATGAAATTCTAAAAAAAGAACTAAGAAATTACCAAGAGTCCTATAAAGATATTGTAAAAGCAGTAATAGAGTTAGCAATATTAAATGAGTTTCACACAAGAATAAGTAAGACAAGTCACTATTTAACGGGAGATCCTGCTTTAAAATTCTTAAAAAGACAAATATATCCTTATTGGTTAATGTATCTAGGAATCAAAAAAGAAGATATGCTAAACTATATGATGCGTGATAAAATAGCCTTTGACTTAGACCAATATACATATGAAAGACAGTTAAGCAAAGTAAATCTCTATGCTTTCATTGACTTTTGCATTAAAAACCAAAAACATATTGTAAAAATTAACGAATTAGAAATTATTTAGACATAAGAGCAGGGGAGTGAAAAAAATGGATGAAAAATTAAAAATATTACTTTCAAAAGAAGAAATAGAAAATAAATATATTTCTTTTTTTGCTACCACAAAATTAAAACGAATTGTCGTTTCTCCTAAAAATAAAACATGGACAATCTACTTAGAAAACGAAAAAATGTATCCTAAAGAAGTAATTGAAAAACTAGAAAAAAATAAATATAAATTAGATCAAAGTGCCAAAGAGATTCGCTTTATTTATCAGTTTCAAGAATTAGATAAAGAAATATTATTAAGTTATTATCCATTAGTTTTAGAATTTTTAAAAGATGATTTAAGAGTATTAGAAATTTATCAAAATAAATTATTACTAGAAAATGACTCGTTTATTTTAGTAGCATCAAATAAAATAGAATATCAAAGATTAAGTGAAATATTACCCAAGATGAATCAGTATTATCATCAGTTTGGCTATGATAAAGAAATTATTTTAGAGTTAAGAGAAGAAACAGGTATTTTAGAAGAGATTCATAAAGAGTTAGATGAATCATTAAAAAAAGTCTCATCCCCTCCTAAAAAAGTAGAAGAGAAAGTAGTGAAAAGAGAAAATGCTCCTAAAAGAAGAAGTACTAAAACAGAAGAAGGTGCTGTCCTTGGACGGATGTTTACCGCAGATATTATAAAAATTAAATCTCTGTTAGGAGAAGATAATGATGTTACAATAGAAGCTTATATTTTTGCAACAGACTATTTTGAATCTAGTAAAACAGATTTTAAAATTATTACATTAAAACTTACAGATTATACCGACAGTATTTATTGTAAAGTATTTGTAAGAGACGATGATGAATATGCTAGACTAAGGAAAGAATTAAAAGAAGGAGCCTGGATTAGAGTAAGAGGCTATACGAAAAATGATGCTTATGCTAGAGAACTGGTATTAAATGCTAGAGATATTGTGAAAATAGAACGTAATGAAGAGGAGAGAAAAGATACTGCTAAAGAAAAAAGAGTAGAGCTTCATACCCATACGATGATGAGTCAGATGGATGGTGTTGCAGATGAAGTAAAATTAGTAAAACAAGCCATTAGTTGGGGACATAAAGCCATTGCCATTACCGATCATAATGGTGCGCAAGCTTTCCCTCATGTTTTTAATTTTGTAACGGGTTATAATAAAGGAAAAGAGAAAGAAGAAAAATTTAAAGTCATTTATGGAACAGAACTTACCATGATCGATGATAAAGTAAATATTGTCCTTCGTCCTAATAATAAAAATATGCTAGAGCAGACTTATGTAGTATTCGACTTTGAAACAACAGGGTTCAATGCTGGTGGAGCGGATTCTATTATTGAAATTGGTGCTGTAAAAATAAAAAATGGCGAAATTATAGAACGCTATGATGAATTAATTAATCCAGGACGTCCTCTTCCAAAGAAAATTACAGAAATTACAAATATTACTGACAGTATGTTAAAAGATAAAGAAGATGAAGAAAGTGCTGTAAAGAGGTTTATTGCCTTTTTTGGTGATTTACCAATGGTCGCACACAATGCAAAGTTTGATGTTTCTTTCTTAGAAATGGCTTATCAAAAATATAATTTAGGAGAATTTAAAAATCCAGTAATTGATACATTGGAACTATCACGTACACTGGATACAAATTATGCAAGACATTCTCTATCCGCTCTTGTAAAACGTTATGAAGTCCCTTGGGATGAGTCCGCTCATCATAGAGGAGATTATGATGCCGAAGGAACCGCATTAGTCTTTCACAAGATGATGAAAAAACTTTCTAATCGTAATATTGAAAATATGGATGAGTTAGACAAATTAGTATCCCGTGAAGATATTCATAAATATGGTCGTAGCCATCATATTAACATTCTAGTAAAGAATAAAAAAGGTTTAAAAAATTTATTTAAGATTATCTCTTTAGCCAATACAACTTATCTATATAAAACCCCAAGAATTCTTAGAAGTATAGTAGAAGAGTATCGAGAAGGTCTATTAATTGGAAGTGGTTGTTACGAAAGTGAAGTGTTTAATGAAGGAAAAAGTAAGAGTGAAGAAGAACTTTCAGATATTATTCGCTTCTATGATTACGTAGAAGTACAACCAATGGATTGTTATAATCACCTAATACAAACGGGTGACTTTGGTAATGAACTAGAACTATCAGAACATTTAAAAAAGATGATTCGCCTAACAGAAGAAGCAGGAAAATATATCGTTGCAACAGGGGATGTACATCATATTAGAAAAGACGATAAAATATATCGTGAAATTATTGTCAACCAAAAAGTACCTGGTGGAGGCAGACATCCATTAGCAAGAAATAATATCACTTCAATACCAAGTAATCATTTTAGAACAACAGACGAGATGTTAGATAATTTTAGTTTTTTAGAAGATGATAACTTAATCCATCGCCTTGTAATTGAAAATCCAAACAAAATTGCTGATATGGTAGAGGAAATTGAAGTAATTATTGATACAGGAGGAATTCCATTCTCCCCAAAAATTGATAAAAGTATTGAAACAGTAACAGATATGGTCTTTACCAAAGCAAGTGATTGGTATGGAGACCCACTTCCCTTTAATATTGAAGAGCGAATCAGTAAAGAATTATATGGTGATGGAATTTATGATGCGATAAAAGCAGAAGTAGCAAGAGAAAAAATAGAGGAAGAAAATTTTGAAAAAGAACTATTCAAAAGACTTCACATAACACTTCTTGCTGGCTTTGATAAAGTAAAAGAAGTAATTCGTCGTGAGTTAAAAATAGAAAACAGTGAAAGTAGTGATGAAGAGATTGAAAAAATGATGCCTAAGAAATTAGGCGGTGTCATTGGTGGTGGCTTTGATGTTATCTATCTAATTGCCCAAAAGCTTGTAAAACATTCCAACGATGATGGTTACTTAGTTGGTTCACGTGGTTCTGTTGGTTCTAGCTTTGTAGCAACCATGATGGGAATAACAGAAGTAAATCCACTTCCTGCTCACTATTTATGCCGTAATAAAGAATGTAAGTATTCAGAATTTTTAAATGAAGAAGGTGAGCCTTATGGTAAAGAGTATTCATCTGGCTATGACCTAGATGATAAGGTTTGCCCAAAATGTGGAGAGATGATGGGAAAAGAAGGGCAAGACATGCCATTTGCCACTTTCCTTGGATTTAATGCCGATAAAGTTCCTGATATTGATTTAAACTTTTCAGGAGATAACCAAGCAAGTGCACATGCTTATACCAAAGTACTCTTTGGAGAAGATAATGTATATCGAGCTGGAACCATTGGTACGGTAGCAGAAAAGACTGCTTTTGGTTATGTAAAAGGATATTTTGAAGAAAAGGGAATTACAGATGTAAGAACAGCAGAAGTAGAGCGACTTGCTCTAGGATGTACAGGAGTAAAAAGAACAACAGGACAACATCCAGGGGGTATCGTTGTTATACCAGGTTATATGGATGTCTTTGATTTTACCCCATTTCAGTTTCCAGCAGATGATAATACAGCAGAATGGAGAACAACTCACTTTGACTATCATGCCATCGACCAAGATGTCCTAAAACTAGATATACTAGGACACGATGATCCAACAGTACTAAGAATGCTTCAGGATTTGTCAGGGATTGATGTAACAACATTACCAATGGATGATAGACGCGTATTTTCTCTTCTTTCCTCCCCTGATGCCCTAGGAGTAACACCAGAACAAATACTGTGTCCAACAGGAACGCTTGGACTACCAGAGTTAGGAACTCGCTTTGTTATTAACATGCTAGAAGAAACCAAACCAAAGACTTTTGGAGAACTTGTTAAAATTTCAGGACTTTCCCATGGTACTGATGTTTGGGCAGGAAATGCCTCTGAACTTATTAAAAATAAAGTAGTTCCTTTTAAAGATGTTATTGGATGTCGTGATGATATTATGGTAAATCTTATGAACTGGGGAATGAAGCCAATTAGAGCTTTTAAAATCATGGAGTTTGTTCGTAAAGGAAAAGCAAGTAAAGACCCGGATACTTGGAGGGGAATGGCAGAAGAGATGAAAGAGGCAAAAGTCCCTGAGTGGTATATTGAGTCATGTCACAAAATCAAATACATGTTCCCCAAAGCACATGCTTGTGCTTATGTTATGAGTGCGATGCGTATCGCTTGGTTCAAACTTTATAAACCACTATATTACTATGCAGCATTTTTCTCTATCCGAATTGATGATTTTGATATTGAAACTATGATCAAAGGATATGATGCAATTAAAGAAAAAATGGAAGACTTGCAAGCAAAAGGTTTTGAAGCAACCAATAAAGAAACCAATATTATTGAAACATTAAAAGTGGCTCTAGAAGCAACAGC
>CAZWXX010000036.1:0-11031 GCA_964637865.1 uncultured Muribaculaceae bacterium
TTTTTTGATATAATAGCGACCGAATTAAGGGGATGGGAATATGAATGTACTTGCATTATTAGAGGAGGAACTAAAAGGAAAAAATTGGACCGTAGATGAGAAAAAAAGATATTTATACCTTAGAAGTTGTGAAATATTTTCATATGATCCAAGATATTTTTTATATATAAAACTTCCAAATGGTGAAAAAATACAAGAACAAATTAGAAATCAAAAAATAAACTTAGAAGAGGTAAACTCCACCTGGACTGTTTGTAGCTCTTTTGCAGAGTCTGTCTATTCTGTTTTATTAAAAGAATTATTACAAGAGGACTGTGAAGTAAATAAAAGAGGATCACATGGGGATATTACTATGAAAAGTAGTGATAATACAATAATTAAAGTAGATCCAACTTATAATTGGGACTATACTCGTGTTAAAATGGGACTCAGTACATATGGTTATGTAAAACAAGCAGAATTTATTGGAAACTTTGAAGAATATTTAAAAGAACAAGATGAAACGATAAACTATTTAGTAGGAGAATATAAAAATCAAACGATAAAAAAACAAGCACAAAATTTATATCAAGAGTATCTATCTCTACCGAATCTAGTAAATAAAGAAGAACAATCGGATGACTTTATGATCTATAGAATGCAAAAAATAAAAGACCAAATAGATACCTATACCAATATGAGCGAATTTTCAGATTTAAAAACCTGTATTACTTATATGCAACGAAACTATCTTTTAGACGACTTCTGGACCAAAGTAGCAACGATTCCGCTATATCAAGCACCACCAGCAAAAACGACTCCTTCCCCAGAGTGGGAATTCGTAAATTTATATGCGATAAGCTTAAAAGATGATATGCTATATTATGCACTAGCAAAAAACGAAGATCACTATACATACCAAGAAATTACCAAAAGTGATGCGATCTCCTATACCAAAAATTATCAAGGAGAAAATAAATGTTTAATCTACCATATGTAAAAAAGGGGAATAGAAATGAAAAAAACAGCAGATATCTGTCACTTAACGAATATAAGAGACTATATTCTAACAGATAAAACATATCAAACTTTACAACTAGAATCTCAAGAAACTTTTATATTGTCTTTATTTCATTCTACAAACTGGTCTAAAATCCAAAAAGAAGATAGAGTAATACTTCTTAGAGAACTAGAAAGAATAGAAGCTAAAAAATTAAAAAGAGAGCCCTTCCATATCAAACTCTTAGATAGTAATTATAAATGGGATGATTTCTATATGGATTTTTGTGTTGATAAGAAAAATAAAAAAATATATAGCAGGAAAAATTTCGTAGAAGATGGCATTATGCAAGTATTAGATGATAAGAAAATAAAAAGAGTGAAAATAGCTAGAATGAATTATGAACTACTAGACTGTCTATTTCATGAACAATATCATATTATGACAGACTATTATTTAAAAAAATATCGCACTAGTATGGAAGACGCTTACAAAGAACATTCAGAATATATTATTTGGGGAAGTAGAAAAGGGGCAATGGATGTTTATAATAACCAAGAAATGATGAGAAAAAGACATTATATTTATCGAATGATTCCAGAAGAATATTATGCATTTCAATATGCAGAAGAAAAAGTACAAAGAGTGTTTTGTAGTTTAAAAGAAGATTATGGAGAAGATCAAGCTTATGATGAGTATTTAATATATTTAAAAAAATCAAAAGAAAGTGTAGTAGCTAATTACTATGAAAATTGTAATGACACCTCCCTTCTCACCTATGATGAATTGTATCAGAAATTATTAGATAGCTATATAAAAGATTTTGAAAAAGAGTGCCCAAATGTAAGTGGTACGAAAGAAGATTTATGTATTAGAAAATCCATTATTAAAGAAAATAGAAAGAGAAATATCAAATGATAGGTATTTCTCTTAATTTTTGCAAAAAAAAATAATTTTTTTTTCATATTTTCTTCGAATTTTAAAATAAATAGCCAATAATAAGACAGGAGGTGAAATAATTGTAAAAAAAATAGAGGTTGTATTACAAGATGGAATCAAAGATTGTGGAATTTGTTCGCTTCTATCCATTATTAGATATTATGGAGGCAATGTCTCAAAAGAATACTTAATGGAATTAACATCTACTACCAAAAATGGAGTAAGTGCCTATCATTTAATGAAAGGAGCAGAAGTATTAGGCTTTCAAACCTTAGGTGTAGAAGGAAAAGTAGAAAATATAAAAACAGAAGATCTTCCCTGCATTGCCCATGTCATAATAAATAAAAGTTATCAGCACTTTTTAGTTTTATATGATATTGATCTAAAAAATAAAAAGGTTATAGTCATGGATCCTGCCAAAGGCAAAAAAGTTCTGTCTTTATCAGAGTTTAAACTCATGACTAGTTTCAAATATATACTGTTAAAACCAAATAAACAATTACCTAATTTTATAACAAAAAAAGTAATAGCAAATTCATTCTTCGTAAATCTAAGACAAAATAGCATTCCAACTTTTATTATTTTAAGTCTTAGTATTCTTTCTGCTTTTTTTAATATTTTAACAGCATATCATTTTAAATATTTGCTTGAATATGCTCTAACACTAGAAAGTATAGAAAATTTACTACAAATTAGTACTGTGATGGTCTTTCTATTTTTATTAAAAGAAAGTACCAATATGATAAGAAATATTACACTTTTAAAATGGAGCAATATCTTTGATTTTAATCTAACAAGTAAAATTTTAGAACAAATTATTTCATTTCCGTATCTCTATTATAAAAATCGAACAACTGGAGAAATTCTCGCTCGTATGAAAGACTTATCTGTAGTAAAAAATTTCATAGCCACGATATTATCTATTAGTATCCCAGAGTTAGTCTCGCTCTTTATATTCTTAATACTTCTTTTTCGTATTCATGCACTTCTTGCTACTTATAGTCTTATTTTTCTAATCATCTTGTTTTTATTAGAATTAGTATTTCAAACACCCCACAAGAAAAAACTAAAGAAGTATCTAAGACAAGAAGAAAAACTAAACTCAAAGTTAATTGAAATCATTACAGCCTTTGATGTAGTAAAAGGACTACATATGGAAGAACGTACAAATGAAAAATTAAAAAACAAATATCTATGTTTTTTAGAAAGTCACTATCTTCTTTCTATATTTTACTATATAGAAGAATTTTTAAAAAATAATATCTATCATATAATGATGATAATGATATTACTATTGGGAGGTAGACTTGTTATTTTAAATACACTATCTTTAAGTGAACTAATTGTCTTTCAAAGCATTTTAACTTATAGTGTATCATCCTTCCAAACACTAAGTAACATTCTAAAAAATTACCGAGAATATAAAGTATCAAAAGAGCGAGTAGAGGATTTATTTACGATTCATAAAGAGTCTTTTGCCATGAAAGAGTACTTCTTAAGAGAAAATCTAACAGGAACAATCGAGTATAAAAACTTTACTTTCTCTTATAATAGTAAAACTCTATTTTCCTCTATTAATATTAAAATACCATATAAAAATAAAGTATTTATCTATGGAGAAAGTGGAACAGGAAAATCAACTTTAGTAAAAACACTAATGCGATATATCGAAGTTCCATATGGAAGTATTAAAATTAATGGCATCGATATTAATCACTATCATTTATCAACACTTAGAAGAAAAATAACATATGTCTCTCAAAATGAATATCTATTTACAGATACAGTTTATGAAAATATAGTAATGAAAAGAGAAATAACTCGTGACAAAGTATTAGAAGTTGTCTCTAAAATGTGTTTAGATGAAGTAATCAACAAACTACCATTAGGTCTAGATACTATGATCGAAGAGAATGGTTTTAATTTAAGTGGAGGAGAAAGACAAAGATTAATACTTGCAAGAAGTGTATTAAAAAATAGTGATATTTACATTCTTGATGAATCATCCAGTCAAATCGATATTGAAAAAGAACGAGAGATATTAAAAAATATGTTTTCAATGCTTGCCGATAAAACAATTATTGTAATATCCCATCGCTTTGACAATAAAGACTTATTTAATCAAATCATTCATATTAAAAAAGGAAAATGTTATGAAGAAGAGATTTGAAAATTATAACAGTATCTTTTTCTTATTTATTCTACTTATCATCTTTCTAATGATAAACATAAGCTATTTAGTAAGTCATTCTTATAAGACTTATTATAAAGAATTAGCAACCCTAAAAAATTATAATACAGTAGAATTAGTCTTAAATACAGAAGTATTAAATAAATTAAATAAAAAGAAAGAAATCTATATAGAAGGGAAAAAATATAAAGTAAAGATTCAAAAAGTACTTAGAAATATATTGAAAAAAGAGAAAAAACATTATCATCAAGTAACGCTAAAGATAAATTTGAAAGGAAAAAAGTATAAATTATTAGAAATTTTTACAGTAATGATTTATGACGAGAAGAAAAGTCTCCTAACGATTTTTTCCTCTTGTCTGAAAGGAGAGAAAAATGCAAAAACTGAATAATCAAGAATTAGAAAGGATCACGGGAGGATCATCCACTTGGATTGCACTAGGAATTGCTGCAGCAGTAGTATTTCTATCAGGAGTAATTGAAGGAATCACACATCCCAAACCATGTTCATGAAAAAAATAGATAACTTAGATGAAGTAATAGGAGGAGCAACCCTATCAGGAACACTCATTAACTCCTTTACTAGTATTATTAAAGTATTGATGGACGCTGGACGTAGTGTAGGTTCAGCAATTCGTAGAATTAGTGAAAATAAAGTATGTCCATTAGAATAAAACAAATAGGAAAGAAATATAAATATAAAGTAATAGGATTATTATTTCTACCAGGTATTTTATATTTTGTAAACATTTTATTATTATTTTTCTATCAAATTGGACAATATTTCGGTACATTTTTGAGAAATTTATATGAAATTGTAGTTTAATCGACAAAAAAAGACAAAAAATGATAAATTTTGTTGAAATAAAATAAAAACCTGTGTTATAATCGTTGTAGTAAAGACGAAGGGAGGGAAAGTAATGACGCAAGTAACTGTTAAGAATGGAAACTTAGATATGGCTCTAAGAAGGTTCAAACAAAAAGTAGCGAGAGACGGTGTCCCTTCAGAATGCAAAAAAAGAGAATGTTATGATAAGCCAGGAGTAAAAAGAAGAAAAGCAAAAAAAGAAGGCATTAAAAACACACAAAAAAGAAATAAAAATAGAAACAGAGAAAGGTAGAGAAGACTCTACTTTTTCTGTGAAATTTTGTAAACACCCTTGACAGGATGAAAACAACAACAATATAATAAAGATACACATAATAGAAAGGAGATATAGTCTTATAATCTAGACTATAAAATAGAGTTATGAACAATAATGTAGGATATTACGGAAATCGTCAAAAGGCAACTAGTTCTATAAAGGCAGAAGCAAATGTCATTACAACGGGATCAAAAGATTTTTTATCCGCTCCATCACAATACCAAAAATTGGTTTCAGGTTTAATTGAAGAAACAAATATCAATGCAAAGTATTTAGCAAATACAGCAATTAATCCTAAAGTGATAGAAAGACAAGATTTTGATCTTCTACAAACAATTACAAGAGCAAATCCATGGTTTTCTATGGAATCCCTTCCACCTAAGGAACAATTAATGGAAGAAATTAAAAATTATCAGTTTGTTATGAGAACTTTAACGAGTGATATTATTCTTGAAAGGGATGATGCAGCTTCTCTTGTAAGTAATGTTTTATCGATGGAAAATAGTGCTTCTGCAGTAGAAGCAACCAAAGTGGTATTTACAGAGGCATATAAGCAAAAAAATCCGAATGCTGATATAAATACTATGGTAGAAGAAGCAACTGCCCCTCAAGTGCAACCAGAAAATACTGGATTTAGCAAATAGGAGATTATAATGAATTTACAAGATAAATTAAAGCAAGATTTAGTTTTGGCAATGAAAGAAAAAGATAAAGAAAAACTATCAGTAATTCGTATGGTAAAAGCAGCAGTAGATTTAGAACATATTAATACTAGACGTGAAATTACCGATGATTTAGTTCTAGATGTTTTAGGTAAACAAATTAAAATGCGAAATGATTCTATTTCTGAATTTGAAAAAGCAAATAGAGAGGATCTAGCGAATAAAACAAAAGAAGAAGTAAAAATCTTAATGACTTATATGCCAGAACAATTAAGCGAAGAAGAACTAAAAAAAGTATTAGATGAAATCTTTGCTATAGTAAAACCAGAAGGACCACGAGATATGGGACGCATCATGAAAGAAGCAAGTACAAAACTAAAAGGAAAAGCAGATATGAAAGTAGTAAGCACCATGATAAAAGAAAGACTAGGATAAGAAGTTTTCTTCTAATTACTAGTCTTTTTTCATACCCTTTAATAGGTGATGACATGTTAGATAGAGTAAAAAATTATATTGTAGATAGCGAATTTCGCTTAACTTTATATATTGATATGATTCATATTATAAATTATACGAAAATTATTTCCATAGAAGAGTCTAGAATCACAATTTTCTCTCTTACCAAAAAAATTATAATTACAGGCGAAAATCTACATTTAAATCGCCTTTTGGAAGAAGAAATTCTAATCAAAGGAAATATTAAAAATATCGAGGTAGAAAATGTTTAACGCAAAATACTATTTAAAAATTACTGGACCATATCCTAAAGGTTTTCTATCCAAACTCATCTTCCTAAAAATAAAATTATTAGAAGTAACAACGACAAAAGATTCCTTATTGATACTAGTAGAAGAAGAGGATTATCAAAAAATAAAAGATTTAAAAACAATATATAAAGTAGAATTAATCAATTGCTATGGAATTGCCAAACTGAAATATTTATATCATAAATATTTTCTTTTTCTAGTAGCAATTATTTTGGCATTCATCATTTTAAAACTTTTATCTGGTCTCATTCTAAAAATAGAAGTAATCCATACCAAAGAAGAAATTAGAAACTTAATTATGAGGGACTTAGAAGAATATGGAATAACTCCCTATCAATTTAAAGTTTCTTTTGAACAAAAAGAAAAAATAAAAGAAAAAATCTTAGAAAAAGAAAAAGACCACTTAGAATGGATGGAAATAGAAGAACGAGGAACGACTTATCGTATTAATGTAGAAGAAAGAAAGAAAAATAACCAGAAGATAAAACAAGAGGAACAAAGTATTGTTGCCAAAAAGAAAGGACGAATTTTGGAAATTGAAGCAAGTCATGGGGCTATTGTAAAAAAGAAAAATGACTATGTTGAAAAAGGCGATGTAATTATAAGTGGAATTATAAAAAATAAAGATACACCAGTAAGTAAAGTAAGAGCAGAAGGACGTGTCTTTGCAGAAATATGGTACAAAGTAAAAATAGAAGTACCATATAATTATCAAGAAGAAGTAAAAACAGGAAGAAGAAAGAAACGATTAGAGTTTGCCTTCTTAAATTATAAAGTAACACTCCTAGACCTAAAACCCTATCAAAACGCAGTAAAAAAAAGAAAACAATTATTAAAAAATAACTTACTTCCCATCTCCTTTTATTTAACTACTTTAGAAGAAATAAAAATTAAAAATGAAATAAAAAACCCAAAACAAGCTTATCAAAAAGCCATAAAACTAGCCACTCAAAAATTAAAAAACAATCTAGGCAAAGAAGATAAGATAATTTCTCAAAAAACTTTGAAAAAGTCTCATAAAAATAGTAAAATAGAAGTAGAAATATTTTTTAAAGTAAAAGAAAATATTACAGATACAGTAAGTCTTAAAGATATAAAACTAGAAGATTTACAAAAAGAGGCAGAAAAGGAGGGTGAATAAGATGTTAGAACCACTTTCTAATACATTAAAAGGCGTTGTGAATTTTACTTGGCCAATGATTCTAATTTCAGTAGTAATTTTAGTTTCCTTTCGCCTAGCTTACATAATAAAAAATAAAACGAACCTGATACTTTACAAAGAATTACTGATGTTATCTTTTGTAATATACATTTTATGTTTATTCCAAGTAGTAACATTTCAGGATACAACAACCATTGCCACGAATAATTTTATTCCATTTAAAGAAATATCGCGTTATGCCATTGGTAGCCATCAATTTCTAAAAAATGTATTAGGAAATATTCTTTTGTTTTTCCCCTTTGGCTTTTTTTGTAGCTACTACTTAGAAGTAGAAAAACCATATTTTCCAATAATATTAACCATCATTGCCTCTATCTCAATAGAATGTGTACAAACATATATTGGGAGAGTATTTGATATTGATGATATTATGTTAAATATTACAGGAGGCATTTTAGGCTATACTATTTATTTTATCCTATCAAAAATTGGCAATAGCCTACCGAAACTCTTTAAAGCAGAATGGTTTTTAAATTTAGTCTCTATTATTTTATTAATCGCATGTATCACATTAATATAGGAGAAAATTATGAATATAGAAATAAATAACTTAACAAAAAGAAAAATAAAAGAATTAACGACAGTAACGCTTGTTTTAGAAAAAGCAAAAGAGCTAGAAAAATTAGAAAACGTAATCTTTAATGTAATCATTGTAGATAATGACTATATTAGAAAATTAAATAAAACCTATCGAGGCCTAGATAAAGCAACAGATGTTATTACCTTTGCCTTAGAAGATGAAAAAGATATGGTTTCCCTAAAAAACTTACGTGTTTTAGGAGATATTTATATCTCCATAGAAAAAGCAGAAAGTCAAAGTATAGAATATGGACATTCGCTAGCAAGAGAACTCTCATTTTTAGCAGTCCATGGATTTTATCATTTATTAGGTTATGATCATATGACGAAAGAAGAAGAAAAAATAATGTTTGCAAAACAGGAAGCAGTATTAAAAGCTTGCAATATAGAAAGAAGGAATGAACAATGAAAGAAAAATTATTAGAACTACAAAAAAACAGTTATGTACCAATTTCGTCTTTTCCAGTCTCTGCCTGTCTTATAACAAAAGATGGCAAAAAATATTATGGTGTCAATGTAGAAGATGCGAGTACCCGGGCTGGAACTTGTGCGGAGCGCAGTGCTATTTTTAATGCCATAACAGATGGAGTTAAAAAAGGAGAGTTTAAAGAACTACATGTAATGACATCCTCTTCAGGAATTGGAATGCCTTGCTTTGTTTGTAGGCAAATGATTTCAGAAGTATTCGAAAAAGACTGTAAAGTATATTGCTATAATAAAGAAGGACAAGTAGTAATACATACTGTAGAAGAGTTATGTCCCTATCCTTTTTCGGAGGATGACCTAAAATGAAAAAATGTGGCTTTGTAAGTTTAGTAGGACGTCCAAATGTAGGAAAGAGTACCCTTTTAAATAATCTATTAGGAATCAAACTAGCGATTACTTCCGATAAAGCAGGAACAACAAGAAACATAATAGAAGGAATCTATAATGATGAAGAAAGTCAAATCATTTTTGTAGATACCCCAGGAATTCATAAACCAACACATAAGCTAGGAAAACTCCTAAATAAAAAAGCATATCAGAATACAGAAGGCGTAGATGTAATTTTATTTTTAGTAGATGCCTCTAGTGGAATAGGAAGAGGAGATCTTTTCATTTTAGAAAAATTGAAAAAGGAGAGTGCTCCCATTTTCTTATTGCTAAATAAAATAGATCGTATCGACAAAGAAAAACTATTAAAAGTGATAATGACTGCAAAAGACTTATATGATTTTAAAGAAATTATCCCAATATCCGCAAGTACAGGAGAAAATAAAGAGGAACTACTAAAATGTATTAAAAAATACTTAGATGAACAAGAAAAAATTTATGAAGAAGAAGAACTAACCAATGTTTCCACTCGTTTCATTATGGGAGAAATAGTAAGAGAAAAAGTGTTGCATTTAACAAAAGAAGAAATTCCCCATGCGGTAACATGCTATGTAGAAAATTATGAAGAAGATGAAAAAATAGTTAGAATACAAGTCTTAATTGTAGTAGATAGAGACAACCTAAAAAAAATACTCATTGGAAAAAATGGAAGAATGCTAAAAGAAATAGGGACAAGAGCAAGAAATGATATGGAGAAATTCTTAGGAAAAAAAGTATACTTAGAAAGCTATGTCAAGACATTAAAAAACTGGCGTGATGAAGAAAAATACTTTGAAGAACTTGGATTAAAAGAAGAAAATGAATAAAATATAAATAATTTTATCACTATAATAATAGGGTGATAAAATGAAAGAAACGCTTTGGAAACTATTTAAAAAAACGGGAGATATTAAATATTATTTAATGCTTAGTAAAATAGAAAAGAAGTGAACATATGGAAATAATAAGTGTAACAGGTATTGTCATGAGTGAGACAAACTACAGTGAATCCAGTAAAATATTAAATGTATTAACAAAAGAATATGGAAGAATTGGTATCATTGCTAAAGGATGCCGTAATATGAAAAGTCGCTTGCGAGCAGTAAGTAGAAAACTAATTTATGGCACTTTTCATATTTATTATAAAAAAGAAGGACTTTCTACTTTGATTTCTGTAGATATCATCAATTCTTTTCCTAAAACAATGATGAACTTAACTTCTATTAGTTATGCTACTTATATTGTAGAATTAATAGATCAAGTTTCTAAACAAACAGAAGAAAATAGTCTTTTCTCACTGCTTGCGTCATCGCTTGAAAAAATAGAAGAAGGACTAGATCCTTTAGTAATTACCAATATAATAGAATTAAAGTGCCTAGCTTTTTTAGGCGTAATGCCAAGTATTGATGCTTGTACCATTTGTGGTAGTCCAAAATCAATAGTTACGCTAAATAGTGATGTGGGAGGATATATTTGCAGTAATTGTTATCAAAATGAACCATTAGTAGATGAAAAGACTATAAAGCTCATTCGGATGTTTTATTATGTAGATATAGAAAAAATTAGTAAATTAGAAATAAGTTCTGTTGTCAAAAAAGAAATAAATGCTTTTTTAGATGACTATTACACAAGATATACAGGACTTTACTTAAAAAGTAAAAATTTCATCCAAAAAATAGAACAAATAACAAATTAA
>CAZWXX010000037.1:0-10728 GCA_964637865.1 uncultured Muribaculaceae bacterium
TAGTAGACATTTTTTATTATAGCAGAACTCCCCAAAATGTCAATACTTTTTTATAATATTTTATGCCAATTTTTAAAAAATATTCTCCAAATAGGAAATTTTGGGGAGAGTTATATAAGAGAAACCTTAGCCTTCTTCCCAAGTATCAAAGTAGCTTATTGTACTATTATGATTATTTATCTTTCCATCATAACCTTAATAATATCATCTGCCAAATTATACCATTTTAATTGAATACAATATCGACCATATTCATAAGTGGGGTTATAGTTAAGACAACGAGTAAGTGGCTGAACAAAAAGTGGACCAAAATGAACAGCACTTGATTTGATATTACTTTGTCTTAGTATAATAGATTTAATTTCTTCTTTTGTAATCCACATAAAGTCATTAACAACACCATAAATAATTGCATCAACCATATGATTATCATTTCTACCCATTAATACAAATCTTTCAATAGCCTTTTCTAATACTTTATTTTTATTAAAGGCAGAATTAATCATTTCTATTTCTTTTTCATGATGAATTTTATACTCTGCAACTGAAAGTCTTCTTTCTCCTTTTCCATTCGTTGTTCCATCTGCATAATGATATTTGAGATATTCTTCAATTATTTCTTTTTTTATACAATTTTGAATTAAAAAATGTACGAATTCTGAGATTGGTTCTACATGAACAGAATTCTTAATACCTTTTTTGATACTAATTCTTTTTTTGACATTTTTTATTTGAATAAAAATATCTGTTTTCTGTGGATTTTTATTCTTCCAAGCCTTTATAATGTCATTATTGGAAAAATATGGAAATAATCTTTCTATCATTTGTTGAAAAATCGGATGTATTTCAGAAACCTTTTTTTCATTTAAATAGTCTACAAATTCTATTTCATTTTCTATTCCTGTAATAGGAGCATTAAATACCATTTGATCACCTTCTATCTTATTATAGTAAGTCGAATAAAAAATACTAATGAAAAAATTTAAACATATACTTCTATAGGTGATAACATGGGCACATTTGTATTAAATCTAATTTCGAGTTATGGATATTTAGGAATGTTTTTAGGAATGGTTTTAGAAGCAGTGATTATTGCAATTCCTAGTGAACTTATTTTAGCAACAGGAGGAATACTTGCAGGAAATGGTATTTTTTCTTTTTGGGGAGCTTTTTTAACAGGGTTATTTGGAAGTGTATTTTGTGCTATTGTCATTTATTATATGGGCTATTATGGCGGAAAACCATTTATTAAAAAATATGGAAAATACTTCTTTATGAAAGAAGAGGACTTAGAAAAGTCTGATAGTTGGTTTAATCGCTATGGTCTAACTGCAGCATTAATCGGTCGCAATTTTCCAATTATTCGTACACTAATTTCTTTACCAATAGGAATTATGCATCTTTCATTCTGGAAATTTTTGGCATTTACTACCATAGGATCTATCCCTTGGACATTTGCTTTTGTTTATGTTGGATATACGCTCGGAAATAATTGGACTATAATCAACGAATATGTTGGAAAACTAAAATTACCAATTCAAATTATATTAATGATTCTAGTTATTACTTATTTTTATAAAAAGATAAAAATGAAGAAAGGAGAAAAAAGAATTGGAAAAATTGGAAAATAAGATTATTAACAAACTATCTTTACAAGTCTTTGTAATTTCTGGGGCATTATTAGGTGGCTATATTGTCTCAAATAATCCATTGCTTTCACATACCACGCTTGCCTTAACCACATCTTATCTAACCTCAGGTCTAGCCTATATTAAAACTAGCAAAAAATAGAAGTAAATACATAGAAATATCTAGTATTTTCTTTTTTTTTATGCTATAATCAAGAGCGTTATGAAGAGGTGTATAAATTATGGAAAAAAGAAATGTAGCAATTATTGCCCATGTTGATCATGGGAAAACCACTTTAGTGGATGGAATCCTAAAACATTCGGGTATGTTTCGTGATAATGAAGATGTATCTAATGTTTCAATGGACTCTAATACGTTAGAAAAAGAGCGTGGTATTACGATTCTTGCAAAGACTACGGCACTAGATTATAAAGGTGTTAGAATTAATATTTTAGATACGCCAGGACATGCCGATTTTGGTGGAGAAGTAGAGCGTATTATGAATATGGTGGATGGTGTTATTCTTGTTGTGGATGCTTATGAAGGAGCGATGCCACAAACTCGATTTGTCTTAAAAAAAGCATTTGAAGCAAAAGTAAAACCTATTGTTGTTATTAATAAAGTGGATAAGCCAAGTGCTAGATGTAGTCAAGTGGTAGATGAAGTTTTGGATTTATTTATTGAACTAGGTGCAGATGATGATCAACTTGATTTTAAAGTTATCTATGCCTCTGCCATTAATGGAACTTGTTCATTAAGCAATGACCTTAGTACTCAAACAGAAGGGTTTGATGAGATACTTGATACGGTTTTAGAAGAAATTCCTGCTCCAACAGGAGATATTAGTAAGCCATTACAATTCCAACCAGCTTTACTGGATTATAATGAATTTGTTGGAAGAATCGGAATCGGACGTGTTCACAATGGTAAAATTAAGACCGGTGAAATGGTTACTTGCTGTCGTTTAGATGGCAGTACAAAACAATTTAGAATTCAAAAACTATTCGGATTTTATGGATATAAAAGAGTAGAAATAGAAGAAGCTGAGACAGGAGATATCATTGCTATTGCCGGACTTGCTGATATTTCAGTAGGAGAGACTATTTGTAATACAACTGATATTCTACCACTTCCTAAACTACATATTGATGAACCAACTCTACAAATGACATTTGGTACAAATTCTTCACCATTTGTAGGAAAAGATGGAAAGATTGTTACTGCAAGAAAAATTGAAGAACGCTTAATAAAAGAAACCCAAAAAGACGTTAGTCTCAAAGTAGAACCACATACGAATGAATCATTCTTAGTATCAGGTCGTGGTGAGTTACACCTTGGTATTTTAATTGAAAATATGAGACGTGAAGGGTATGAGTTAGAGGTATCTAAACCAGTGGTTATCATAAAAGAAATCGATGGTGTAAAATGTGAACCTTGGGAGGAACTACAAATTGATACCCCAGAAGATACAGTTGGTTCTGTGATTGAACAACTTGGTATTCGTGGTGGAAAAATGGAAAATATGACCAATTTTGAAAATCAGGTTCGTCTTCTTTATACAATTCCTTCACGTGGACTAATCGGCTTTGCAACAGATTTTATGACTCTAACAAAAGGGTATGGAATTATGAGTCATACTTTTAAAGAGTATCGTCCATATGAAAACGTAGAGATTGGAGAACGTAAACTAGGAGTACTTGTCTCTATGGAAAATGGCGCATCCACTGCCTATTCTATTGGAAACCTAGAAGATCGTGGAATTATGTTCATTGAACCTGGTACAGAAGTATATGAAGGAATGATAGTTGGAGAATGCAATCGTGATAATGATTTAGCTGTGAATGTTGTAAAAGGAAAGAATTTAACGAATGTAAGAGCAAGTGGTAGTGATCACACCGTTGTTTTGAAACGTCCACGTCCTATCTCATTAGAGTATGCACTAGACTATATTAATTCTGATGAATTAGTAGAAGTGACACCAAATTTCATTCGTCTACGTAAGAAAATTTTAAATACAGAGGAAAGAAAAAAATTTGATGCTAGAAACAAGAAATAAAAAATATTGAACCAAAAAATAGTAAGTGAATTTGTCTAATATAAACAAATTCACTTATTTTAATAGAAAAATAAAAAAAGGAACACTAAAAGAACACGAAATGCCATCCAATACTGCTAAAAGATAAACTACAAAGCAAATTGTCAATAAAAAAGGTTGCCACCTAGGCAACTTTCTCTGCTTTTCTTAATGTTCTTCTCTCTCTTGCTGTTAATCTAACCTTTGTCCCATCTGCAAGACGCTCTACTTGAAGATTTAATTTTTGTTGTTTTTTAGTTGCGTTTAATGCATGAGATCTTTTATTTGCTGAATTTGGTTTTTTCTTTGATATATTAACTGCCATAATTTCCCTCCTAACCCAATTTCTCTTCGTTTTATAACTTTATCATAAAATTACTTTGAAGTCAAATAAAAACCTATATATTTTATGCATTATGTGTTAAAATAAGACATAAAGGAGGTAAGGCATGTTCACACCAATTTATATAAAAAGCAATTACTCATTATTATCTAGTATGTTAAAAATAGATGATATGATTGCCTATAGCCTAAAAAATAATCTTACCTCGTGCTTCTTAACAGACTCTAATATGTATGGAGCCATGGAATTTTACAAAAAATGTCGAGAAAAAAAATTGAATCCAATTTTGGGCCTAGAGCTAAAACTAGAAGAGAACATCCTTTTAGTATATGCAAAAAACTACAAAGGCTATCAAAGTCTAATTAAATTATCCACTCTGCAAAATGAGCAAAACCTGACGCTAGAGAAAGTAAAAGAATTTTCAAATCAATTAATACTAGTTATGCCAACTTATCATAAAGAACTTTATGATGAGTTAACTAAAGTATTTGACTCTGTTTATTTAGGTTATCAAAATAAAAAAGAAGAAAAAAAACTTCTTCAAATCACTAACCATATTGTTTTTTGCAGAAAAATCTTATATTTAAAACAAGAAGATGCTGATACTCTAACATATCTTTATAGAATTCGGGATAATAAAACAGTAAGTGATGATGTAAAATATGTGGTAAGAGAAAATTCCTTAGAAGACTTCAACATAGCAGAATACACAGATCAAAAAGGTCTCTTAACAATAGAAGAAATCAGTAAAAACTGTCTATTAACTTTTCCAAAACCAGAACTATTATTACCAATTTATGATACAAAAAACAACCTAGATGCTAGTACCTATTTATTTGAATTATCAAAAGCGGGCTTAAAAAGACGTTTACAAGGAAATATCGCTAAAGAATATCAAGTACGTTTGCAATATGAACTAAACATTATTGATAAAATGGGATTTAGCAATTATTTTTTAGTGGTATATGATTTTATTAAGTATGCGAAACAAAATGGAATTTTAGTAGGACCAGGCAGAGGAAGTGCAGCAGGATCTCTTGTTTCTTATTCCTTAGGAATTACAGATATTGATCCATTAAAATATGATCTTTTATTTGAACGTTTTTTAAATCCTGAACGAATCACTATGCCTGATATTGATACCGATTTCCCAGATAAAAGACGAGGAGAAGTAATTGAATATGTAACAAAAAAGTATGGAAGAAAAAAAGTAGCAGGCATAGTAACCTTTGGAACATTAGGGGCAAAGCAAGCATTACGTGATGTAGCAAGAGTATTAAATATTCCCTCCTATAAAGTAGACGATCTATCCAAAATAATACCAGCATTTACAAAAGAAAATCTTTCATATTTCTACCAAAATAATACTCAATTTAAAGCCAAAATAGAAAGTGATTACCAATTAAAAAAAATGTTTGATATTGCTATTAAAATAGAAGGATACCCAAGGCATACGTCCTCTCATGCCGCAGGAATAGTAATGTGCCAGAAAAATTTAGATGAAGTGATCCCTCTAACCATAAGCGAAGGTATGTATTTAACTAGCTTTTCTATGGAGTATTTAGAAGAACTAGGCTTATTAAAAATGGATTTTCTAGGCTTGAAAAACTTAACACTAATTACCAATGTGATAGAAGATATTGAAAAAAATACAAAAGAAAAAATTGATTTTCATAAAATTCCTTTACAAGACGAAAAAGTGCTAGAATTATTTAGAAAAGCAGATACCACAGGAATATTTCAATTCGAATCTACTGGAATGCGAAATTTTTTAAAACGATTAATGCCCACTTCTTTTGAAGACATATTTGCGGCCATTGCCCTCTTCCGACCAGGACCAGCCGAAAATATTGATACCTATATCAAAAGAAAACATGGACAAGAAAAAATCACTTACCTAGATAAAACACTAGAAGACATTTTAAAAAATACATATGGCATTATTATCTATCAAGAACAAATCATGCAAGTAGCAAGTCGTTTTGCCGGCTATTCATTAGGAGAAGCGGATATTCTAAGGCGAGCAATGAGTAAGAAAAAAGTAGAAATACTAAAAGCAGAAGAAGATAAATTTATCAAAAAAAGTCTTGCCTTAGGACACACTTATGATAAAGCAAAAGAAATTTATGATTTAATACTAAAGTTTGCAGGGTATGGTTTTAACAGAAGTCATTCAGTTGCCTATTCTATTATTGCCTGTAAGATGGCTTACTTGAAAGTCTATTATCAAGATTATTTTTTCAGCAATTTACTAACCAATGTAATAGGCAGTGAAACAAAAACAAAAGAATACATTAAAGAATCCCGTGGAAATAAAATAATGGTAGTAAAACCCAATATTAATTTAAGTGAAGAAAGATATATAGTAAAAAATAACCAAATCATATATCCCTTCAGTAATATAAAACAAGTAGGTACAGTTGCTACCAAGTGCATTTTAAGATCAAGAGAAACAGGACCATTTCAAGATATTTATGATGCTGTTAGCCGTCTGGTCTTAGAGGGGGTTACCAAAAAAAATCTAGAAGCTCTAATATTAGCAGATGCCTTTCGAATATTTCCATATAACAAAAAAACCTTAATATATAATTTAGATGAACTAATGAACTATGCAGAATTAACAAAAGATTTAGATAAAAGCTTAGTAATGATTCCAGAATTAGAAGAACAAGAAGATTATTCTCTAACAGAAAAACTAGAGCAAGAACTTTCCGTATTTGGATTTTATTTTACCTATCACCCAACAACAATTTATGAAAAATTTTATCCAAACTGTATCAAATTAAAAGAAATAGCTTCTTACTTCTCAAAAAAAATACAAACACTAGTCTTAATAGAAAAAATAAAAGTAATTACAACCAAAAAAGGAGATAAAATGGCTTTTATAACAGCAAGTGATGAAACAGATAGTCTAAGTTATACCTTATTTCCCAAAACCTATAGCTTATATGAAACACTCTCTTTAAAAGAAGTAGTAAAAATAACCGGAACGGTAGAAAAAAGATTAAATGAATATCAAATCATCGTAGATAAAATAGAAAGGGTAGAGCAAAATGAAGAAAAAAGATAGCACTTATATCATTGTATTAATTGGTTTAATGATAGATCAGTTCATCAAATTTTTAATTAGAAAAAATCTAAAACTATTAACGAGTATCCCACTAATTCCTCACTTTTTCCATCTAACACATATAGAAAATAAAGGGGCCGCATGGGGAATATTCAGTAATAATACTCCTATATTAATATTAATTAGTTTTATTTCCTTTTTTCTAATATTAAAATATATAAAAGAAGAATCAACCTGGAATAGTTCAAAAACAATAGCATTCGGACTAATATTAAGTGGCCTCATTGGAAATTTAATAGATAGACTATTTTATCATTCTGTAACAGACTATCTAGATTTTACTATTTTAGGTTATCATTATCCTGTTTTCAATTTAGCAGACATTCTAATAGTAGTAGGAGCACTACTAATAATATTAGAGTTAGTAAGGAGTGAAATAGATGAACATAGAAGTATCAAATCTAAAAGAAGAAACAGAAAGAATTGATAAATACTTAAGTGAAGAGTTAGATATATCTCGTAGCAAAATTCAAAAATTGATAAAAGAAGGCAAAGTATTAGTAAATAATGTCAAAGTAAAAGCAAATTTTTTATTAAAAGAAAATGATTCGATTTGGATAAATGATGCCTTAGAATATGAATTAAAAATAGAAGCGGAAAATATTCCCTTAGACATTTTATTAGAAGATGATTATCTATTAATCATAAATAAAAAGTCTGGGATGGTAGTACATCCAGCCCCAGGTCATTATGAAAAAACACTAGTAAATGCCTTGCTGTATCACTTTAACCAAAGCACTACAAACACGCTACGTCCTGGAATTGTTCATAGACTTGATAAAGATACTTCAGGAGTAATGGTCGTTGCAAAAGATGAAAAAACGCATGAACTCCTAAGTAATATGATAAAAGAAAAAAAAGTAAAAAGAAAATATCTATCCCTTGTAGAAGGTGTAATTCCAAATGAAAAAGGAACAATTGATGTTCCAATCGGAAGAGATGAGTGTGATAGAAAAAAAATGAAAGCAACAGACATAAATAGCAAAAATGCCATAACACATTTTAAAGTTTTGAAAAGATATCCTAAAAACACCTTAATAGAATGTCTCTTAGAAACAGGTCGTACGCACCAAATTCGTGTGCACATGTCTTACATTGGTCATCCAATTGTAAATGACCCTTTATATAACAAAAAACATGCCACAAGTTTTGGTCAAATGTTACATTCCCAAAGCATCCAGTTCATACATCCCATAACAAAAGAAAAAATAAAAATAGAAAAAGAACCTCCAAAAGAGTTCCTAGAGCAATTAAATAAATTAGGAAGTAGTATTAATAATATAAATAGTAAGTGATAAAATAGTAGCAAATAAACTTAAAAGTACATAAGGATTTAAATACTTTGTACTTTTTTCATTTAAATTTGCAGTCTCTTCATATAGAAATAAACAACTAATAAAAGTACCAAGACAACAGACAAACCCCAAAAAAGTATTTTGTAAATAAAAAAAGGCAATAGTAAACATTTGGTTAAAAATATAATTAATAAATAGCGTTTTTTTATAACTCTTTGGTAAGCCTTTCCATGAATAATCCTGAATTAATATAGAAAGGGAGATGGCAATTCCAACATAAGTGATAGTCCAAAAAATAGAATAAAAAAGGGGTGGTGGTGTAAAAAAAGGAAGCTTTAGTGAATAATAATATTCTAAGGGAATAGGAATGAGACTAGATAGAAACCAAGGAACAAGACATATAATAAATAGAAATATTTTTTTCAAGCTTCAATCACCTCTTTCCATATCTTATGTTTTGTTATATAATATTATTAGTCTTTTTAAGAGAAATTGTTATTGAATGAATATATATAAGTAAAAAGTATAAAAAAGTGGAAGTTTTATATATTTTGAATCAAGGAGGGATAAAATGGAACAAAGTGTGGAGCTTATGATTGATGATAAGAATATGATTGTCATGAAATTACTACATTACTTTATTACAGAAAAAAACTATAATCCAATTATTTTACAAGGCGTTGAAAATGAAATTTGGTTAGAAAATATGGAGGAAGACTATAAAATCATTCGCATAGTATCAAGCTATATTCATAATGATGAACAATTTCGTTTTGATATGTTTAAAACGAAAAGAATTATGAAGAAAATTAAAAAGAAAACCTTATCTTTAAAGATGAATGCTTTAAGTATTTTTCTAGATTTAGGAGAAAATGTTGATTTAGGGAGTAACCAAACAAAAGATGTCTATTGTCTAAAAGTAATAGAAGAAAAAGATTTTAAGAATAGTGAACTTGTAAAAAATAGTTTCCCAGATCTTACCAAAAAACTAAAGTATTCAGAGGAAGGATTACAGCTATTTGCCAAAATAACGAATGATATTAATGTACATAATAAAACAGATGCAGAAAAGATGGATGAGGTATTTAAAATAAAAACACCTTATGTTACCTATTTTTTAATTAGTATTTGTGCAGTTTTTTACTTTTTTCCTATTTTATTTGGAAACTATGACTTTATGGTATCAAACTTTGCTATTAATAAAATAGCAATTATGAAAGGAGAGTACTATCGACTTTTAACTGCCTCCTTTCTCCATGGAAGTATCATTCATTTATTATTTAACTCTTATGCACTATTTGTAATAGGAAGCCAAGTAGAAAGTTTTTTAGGAAAGGCAAAATATTTAACAATTTATTTATTTAGTGCCATAACAGGGTCGCTGCTATCTATGATATTTATAGGAAATAACCTAAGCTTAGGTGCCAGTGGTGCTATCTTTGGCTTACTAGGCGCACTCGTATATTTTGGTTATCATTACCGTGTATTCTTAGGAAATGTGCTGAAAAGTCAAATCATTCCTTTAATACTATTTAATTTAGTATTAGGTTTCACATTACCAGGCATTGATAATTCTGCACACATAGGAGGTTTAATTGGAGGATCTCTAATGACAATGGCTTTGGGAATTAAATATAAAAGTTCTACATTTGAAAAAGTAAATGGTTGGATTATATCAGCAATTTATGTAGCATTCTTAATTTATTTAGGATTTATAATTTCAATATATTAATAAATAATACTATCTTATTTAGTAGTTACACCACTAGCAAGTTTATCGAAATTAACTTTGAGTTAATAACAAAAAAACTTGCTTTTATTATGTTTTTTTAGTACGATATAGATATACAAAGTAGAAGGAGGTGAGGAAAATGGCAAAGCTAGATATGAATACAGCAACTTATGCGCGAAATACAGATAGGAAAGCTGTATTGGAATCGAAGATTAATGATGAATTTAGCAAGTATAAAAAATCTCTAAAAGAGGATAATTATCTTTATCAACAGTTAGCCGCCACAAGAGAACAGTATTGGGTTGGTCCAGACTCTGATGCATTTTGGCAGGTTTTAAATCAAAGAATTGAAAATGTAAAAGCAAGTTGCGATAGAGCACGTAATAGAATACTTCAGATAATAGAAGATGACTATAGTAGATTTTATAATATGCAAAATAATAATGCAAACAACATAAAAAATAGTAGGTAGAAAGGAGACTTGCTAACCATTGTCAAGTCTTTTTTTGTGATTAATTTTTCTAA
>CAZWXX010000038.1:0-10324 GCA_964637865.1 uncultured Muribaculaceae bacterium
ATCGCCCACGAAAACCCTTTCGTGGGCACCAAAAATAATTATGGGTTAAACTATGGCAGTATCATATAGATTAACCTAGGGTTATGCCGTAAATTTACCGAACTTTTTGCCCCCTTCCAGTGGGCTTTGTCGCCGTCTAACTTCAACAATAACAACGCTAACGGCTTCAACGTCAACTCTAGTGGCAACCTGAACAACAACAACGTCAACAACACGAACGGCGTTCGGCCCTATTTTCACTAGAAAATTATAGCTAAACTTATAACAAGATATTTTGCTATGGTAAAGTTTAGCTTTCACTGCAAGTGAAACAGGTATAACTCTGTGGATAAAATCCAAAAAAAGTTTGGTAGATAGGCTACGTTAGCTAGTAAAATTATTTGAAAGTTAACATAGCTTTCCTCTACCTACAGGAGGTTTTCATATGACATTGCCAAATGCCAACCAAGAGTTTAAAATTTATAATAGAATGATGGATTATATAAATTATACTAGAAAATATATTGTACCTATGATTCCAGCAGTTCATCGTGATCTTAGAATACATCTGTTGGATGAGATATATTATCTTTCTAAAAATATGTTTTCCTCTATTTATAATAAGGGAAATATTCGTATGAAATATTTAGTGGAAATGCAAGTTAATATTTCTATGATCGATATGTTAATGAGCGAAATGAAAGCTTTAAAATGTATTAATAAGCATCGTGAAGAAGCATCTTTATTAAAATTAAGTGAGATTAAAAATATTATCTATGCTTGGAAGTTAAATGAAGAACAGAAGAAAAAGTAAGAATATATATTATGATGTGATTACTTATGATCGTTTATATGAAATGTGGTTAATTGTTCAAAAAACTTGTAAAGACAAAAAAGCTCTATTTCTTTTCTCACTGAATTTAAATACTAATCTTTTAAATCTTTTTTCATCTTTAAAAGATAAGACGTATTGTCCGTCTTACTATAAAACTTTTATGATATTTGAACCTAAGCCTAGACTTGTTATGAGTCAAGCTATTCGAGATAAAATTGTAAATCATTTTGTTACTAATTATTATTTGATACCGTATTTGGAAAGCAAACTTATTGATACTAATGTTGCAACTAGAAGAGGAAAGGGTAGTGGTTATGCTAATTTGCTACTTAAGAGATATTTTCATACTTTATTAACTAAGTATCCTGATAGAGAAATATATTGTTTAAAAATAGATATTAGTAAATATTTTTATTCTATTGATCACGATATTTTAATTGAGAAAGTTAAACGTTATATTTCTGATTTAGAAGTAATAGAACTTTTAAAGTTACTTATTGGACAAACGAATCAGGAGTATATTAATCAAAATATAGAATACTATAATCAAAAGTATCATACTGATATTCCTTATTATAAAAACAAAAAAGGGTTAAGTATTGGGGCTATGGCTAGTCAGTTTTTTGCAATTTTTTATTTAAATGATTTGGATCATTTTATAAAAGAGACATTGAAGTGTAAGTATTATATACGTTATATGGACGATTTTTTGATATTGGATGTAGATAAGGAAAAGTTAAAGTATTGTTTTAAAGCGATTAGATATGAGTTAGAAAAGTTAAAATTGCATGATAATAAGAAGAGTAATTTATATAGGGCTAGTTGTGGGTTTGTTTTTCTTGGATATCGATATAAAGTGGAGAATAATAAGCTTAAGATATCGCTTTATAAGAAGACTTTGAAGAAGATTAGAAGAAGACTTACTTATTTATATGAGACAGATCGTATTTTATATATGAGATCTTCTGCTAGTTATTATGGTTATTTTAAGGTATTAGGCAAAAAAGAAAAGAGGGAGTTTATAATGAAGTTAGTTGAGAAGTATCACGTGTTGAAAGAGAAGTATCCATCTGAAATTATTTTATTAAAAGAGGGCATTTTTTATAAGACTTTTTATGATGATGCTAAAATACTTTGGTATTTATTTGATTATAAGTATGTAGGGGATTGTGTTTCTTTTGGGATTACTCCTTATGATAAAGTGATTTTGAAATTACAAAAGTTAGGGATTGGTTTTGTAGTTATAGATAAGGATAATGAAGTATTTAGAATTAAAAAAGAGAAAGAAGATTACTCTGCTTATCTTTCTCTTGCACTTCGTAGTTTTAAAAAGGATGCTATCAAGCAAGAAATATTAGAAAAAGTGAAGAGGGTGTTGGATTCTACGGATCAGTATGAAAAGTTAAATAAAGTCTTAGATGAGTGGGTAGAACAGATTAATGTGTAGGTGGTATTGGTGGAGGTATATTACCTCTTTTTTTATTATTGCCTTTTTTGATTTATAATGCATAAAATATTAAAAATTGCATAAAATACTAGAAAATTACTATTTTAGGAGAAAATACCTCCCAAAATATTGTAAATATGTGAAAAGGGTGATAAAATGTCTCTAGAAGGAAGGTGCTATATTATGTTATTGCAATTTAAATTTAAAAATCATAAATGTTTTTATGATGAAACCATTTTAGATTTAATGGCAACAAAAGAAAAACGCCACATTAATTCTACAATTGATATTAATGGAAATAAAATTTTACCAGTTATAGAAATTCATGGGGCTAATGCATCAGGAAAAAGTAGTATACTTGAGGCTTTATATTTTATGTTTGAGATGATAAAAATGTCGAGTAGAGTAGATATTAATGAAGATTTACTTACTGTTCCTTTTGCATTTAGTGATAGTACAAGAAATGAAAATAGTGAATATGAAATTTCTATTTCTCTTAATGATTATGAATATAGATATGGTTTTTCGGTAAATAAAAATGGATTTGATGAAGAGTGGTTATATAAAAAGAAATTTTCATCTACTACTAAAGCAACTCAAAAAGTGATTTTTGAAAGAATTAAAAATGAAGTTCATTTTGGGAAAGCTTATGAAAAGTATAGAAAGACTTGGGAACTTTTTGGAAATAACAATTTAAGTATAGATAAGTTATTAATTTTAAGTAATGTAGCAATTAAAGAAGAAAAAGGAGTTCTTAGGGATATTTATAATTATATTAATAAATTTAACTTTAGAATAGAAAGTGTTTTTCAACAACAAGTTAGTATTGATCTTTTGAATCAGAATGATTTATTATATAAAAGATTCCAAAAGATAATTAATGAATTTGATCCTTGCCTAGTAGGAATTAGAATTGATGAGGTAAATGATGATTCTGGAAATAAATCTTATAAAATTAGTGGAGTGCATAAGAATATAGATAATAATAAAAGTCATACTTTAATTCCATTGCAAAGAGAATCAGATGGCACAGTCAAAATTTTTAATGTCATGCCAATGATTTTAATGAATTTAGAAATTGGTGGTTTGTTGTGTATTGATGAATTAGATATTAAACTTCATCCTTTGTTGTTTAAAAAGATTGTTAATATGTATAAAGATAAAAGTATTAATAAAAATAATGCACAGTTAGTTTATACGGCTCATTCAACATTTTTATTTAATAGTGATGATTTAAGACGGGATCAATTGTATTTGGTTGAAAAAGATTTTTTTGGAAAGTCAAACTTATATTCTTTATCAGAATTTAGGAATTTAAGAGTAGATGCAGATTATGAAAAGAAATATTTAACAGGACAATTTGGTGCTATTCCATATGAAGAAAAGTAGGTGGAAATATGGGTAGTGATAACTTGTTTAATAAACGTAGAGAAGAGAGAAAAAAAAGAAAAGAAAATATAGAAAAGCAAAGATCTAGTAATTGGCTTGTAGTATGTGAAGGTACACAAACAGAACCTAATTACTTTGAAGGTGCTGTTGCAGCTATAAATAAAGGAATAGAAGATAAATATAAATTAAAAGTCAAAATAGTTGGTAGAGGAATGAATACAGTATCTTTAGTAAAGTCTGTTGAAGCTTTATTAGATGATATAGATGAATATAAACTTTCTACTATACCTTATGAAAAAATATTTGTTGTTTTTGATAAAGATAGTTTTAGTTCTCAATCGTTTGATGAAGCTGTGACTATGTGTGAAAAAAATGGCTATATTCCCTTATGGTCAAATCAAGCTATTGAATATTGGTTTTTGTTGTATTTTAATTTTGTAGAAGTCGGAATGGATAGAGCCTCTTATGAAAGCAAAATAAATCAGTATTTTAAAACAGTAGGATTAAAATATAAATATAGAAAAAATGATAAAGGAATTTATGATAAATTATCAAAATATGGTTCATTAGAAAAAGCACGGAAGAATGCTTTACGTATTCATTTGAATCATGATAGGAATGCTCCATCGAAATCAGAAAGTTGTACTACTGTTTATAAATTTTTTGATGAAATTGATGAAAGGTTAAAAGAATTAGAATAAATTGTTATTCTGTAAATAGTAAAATGTAAAATTATGACAAATTTAAAAGAGGTAGCTGAAAAATTTTTAATTATTTATGTAAAGTTTATTTGAATTTTAAAATTTATGTTGAATAATAAAGTAGGAGTGTTTATGATTAGGTTTTTCCAACACCTGGAGTTTGGTTCCTAGGAAGTGGCTGTATCGAATTAATGTGAAAAGAAAAAATAAAAAAAGACCTAATCACATATGAATTTCATCCATGATTAAGTTTAACCAAAAATGGAAGAGCTTAATCTTTAGGTAGATATAAGCATTCCTTTTCTATTTTATGAAGATACCAACTTATCATACTTTATTTAAAAGTTTCAATGTTTTTTGAGTAGGATAAAGTGTCTTTTTTGATTCCTTTTTATAATAAGAGGTTCTTTTTATGAAAAATTTTGGAATAAGTTTCATTATTTATAATACTATATTCCTTTACTAGTTTTTCTAATGTGTAAGTGGCATTGGCTGGGGAAGTGCTTGGGAGGTATATTGCCTCTATTTTTGTTTTTGGTAATATTTCTTTTTGATATATATCATATGATTTTTTCCCTGTGGTGTAAATTTTTTGAATGTTTGTTTCTTTGATTAATTTTTCTATATTGTTTACTTTTATATTTTTTATAGAAGCATCACTGGATTTATTTATTGTGCAAGAAGATAGTACGTCCCAAAGAGCAATTTTATGTCTTTTTAGAAATTCTTTTTTTTCATCTATTGTATTTGGTAGTTTTTCTTGATATATCGTTGCTAATACTTTCCAAAATCTATTTTGGGGATGAGCATAGTAAAAGCCTAGTTCTCTTGATTTTACACTTGGAATACTGCCTAGTATTAGAATTTCTGAGTCTTTATGGTAGATGGGTTCTAGTTCATGTGTTACTTTCATCTTTTACTCTCTTTCCTTGGAAACTTTCTCTTTTTACCATTTCTTTGTCAATATCATTTAGAACACAAAATTTTTTTGTGAGCCAACTTGGTTCTATTAGGTCATCTATTTTTGGGTCTCCTGTAATCCTGTGAATTACAATACTTGGTCTTAAATACTCTAATTGATCTATTACAATATCAATATATTCTTCTTTTGTTAGTACTTTAAATTTTTCTTTTTTATAAAGTTCTGCTAAATGTGTATTTTTTAGAATATGTAACATGTGTATTTTTATTCCTTGAATATCTAAAGTATTTAAATATTTTACAGTCTCTATCATCTCTTCTTTTGTCTCATAAGGTAAGCCATTGATAATATGAACTACTACATCTATGTTTTCTGCTCTTAGTTTTTTTACCATGTTTTCAAAGCATGAAAGACTGTGACATCTATTGATTAATTTTGATGTTTTTTCATGTATTGTTTGTAGGCCTAGTTCTATGGTTAAATAGGTTCTTTTGTTTAAGTCATTTAAATATTCTAGACATTCTTTAGTAATTGCATCAGGTCTTGTTGCAATATTTAGACCAATCACGTTTTCTTGGTGGAGGATTTTTTCATATTTTTCTTTTAATACTTCTACAGGAGCATAAGTGTTAGTATTTGCTTGAAAGTAGCCAATATATTTTGCTTTTTTCCATTTATGATGCATCATTTCCTTAATTTTTTCAAATTGTAAAAGTAAATCATCATCTTTTTTTCCAGCAAAGTCTCCACTGCCAAGGGAAGAACAGTAGATACATCCACCATATCCTACTTTCCCATCTCTATTTGGACAGGAAAAGTTTGCATTGAGACTGATTTTAAATACTTTACTGTTGAAACGTGTTTTATAGTAATAATCTAGAGTGTGATATCTTTTGTTGGTGTTACTATAATAAAAAGGATTTTTAGTTTTCACTTATTGTAAATAAGTATAAGGCTTTTAGAAATTCGTTTGGAGCAAGAGTTGCATTTTGTCTTACAGCCTTTAAATTTCCTTTCTTTAATTTTTCATAAGTATCTAAAATCATAACTTTTGACTTTAATAGTTTTTTCAATATAGGAGTATTTTTTGCATTTTTATCTAATTCGTTTTCTACTTCTTTTAATAGTTCATAATTGAAAATATGGTAGTTATATATTTTTGTTTCATCTAAGTGAAACATTTTTCCGAGTTCTTCCATTATTGTTAATATGTATTGTGATGATGTTACTTTTTTTCTTAATGAAATACTTATCACTTGATTTAGTAGTTTTTTTGTTTTTAAAACTTGTCTAAGATTTAGTTCATAGGGAGTTTTATATCTTTTTTCGCATTTATTCATACTGTTTTTTTTGAATGTGTATCTTTTTCCCTCTAATTTACCAAATTTTTTCATTGTGTCATTATAACCAAAAATTATATTTCTTTTTGCATCTTCTTCATTAAAGTTTAGGAAGAAAGAAAGTTCATTATTGGGTTTTATTTTAATAATTTTAATTTTTTTCTTGACAGGAAGTTTTATCCCTGGGGCATTTAGGTCTACGGCGATTACTTCATCGGCACCTAGGTCAATTGCTAGGTTGATAGGAAGATTATCAATTATGCCTCCATCCATATATTTATCGTCTCCGATTTCTTTTAGTTTGAATGCTGGAAAACAGGAAGCGGAGGCCATTAAATAAGAGGATAGTTTTTCTTTCGTCATGTTTTCTTTTTGTAAAAAGATAGGTTTTTTTTGTTTGACATTAACGGTTACTAAGCCATAGTTGATATCAGAGTCAAAAAACTTTTTAGTGTTTATTGCGTCTTCTATAATATTTTCAATTCTTCTTACATCAATTCCACCATTTTTTATAAATTCTTTTTCAAATAGTCTTAATATTTCTCGATTGTTTTTTGTGTTGATGTCTTTTCCAAATAGTAATTGCATGTTTAGCTTTTTCCAAATTTTTACCGCTTTATAATACTGCTTTTGAACCATTAAGGCACCATTTAGCGCTCCTGCTGATGTTCCTGTTACAATATCATATTTAATATGAAGACGTCTTAGGGCTTTCCATACTCCAATTTCATAGGAACCTTTAGAGCCTCCTCCAGATAATACGATTGCTCTCAAAAGTATCACTCCTTTTCCCTTTTTTAAAATTGGTTAGATTATACCATAATTTACTCGAAAAATCAAATGATTCATGCTATACTAATGATAATAGGTGGTGAAGTGCATGCAAAGACGAAAAATAAAATTAAAAAAGCCAGCAATTATTTTACTTTGTATTATAGGAGGAATTTTGATACTTCTTGTTTCTTTGCTTTTATTTTATTTTTATCAGATACATTCTTTGACTAGTTTAGGATATAGTAAAAAGGCTAGTCATAATATTTTATTTCAGTTTAAAAAAGATTATATTGTTTCTGTTGGTAAAAATAAAACACTAAATGCTGCTTTTGAGAGTCACGCTTATGAAGAAAAGTATTTAGATCGGTATCAAAAGATTAAATATCAAGATCAAAAACATTTGATTTCTAATATTAATAAACTTATTCAAAAAGATTATAGTGATTATGAAATATCTATGATTCTTTCTCATGGAGATGATAGGGCAGTAGGAGAGTTTGCTAAGCGAGAAAAGGTTCGATACTTAGAAGAGTTTTATAGTATTGATTATGCAAAACTTGAAAATTATGATCGATATTTAAAATATATGGATGAAGAGAGGGAAGATGAAGAGACAACTGTACTACATGTTAACTTAAATCTTGATATTCCAGATTATGAACAAGCAGTGGAAGTAGTTCAGTTTTCAATTGATATGTTTGTTAACAAGCATCATTATTTAGCTAAAGATTTTAAAGTAGATGATCTTGTTACAGTTGATTCTAAATATACTGTGGGAACTGAGAAGATCAAAGCGAATCGTGAAGCTTATAATGCGTTTGTTGCGATGTTAAAAGATGGCGAGAAGGAGGATATGCATTTTTTAATTAATTCTTGTTATCGGAGTTATGAGGAGCAGGAAGAGACTTGGAATACTTATAAAGGATTATATGGAGATAATTATGTGTTGAAGTATGTAGCAAAACCTGGTTTCTCTGAACATCAAACGGGACTTGGTTTTGACATTGCTTCTACCACTTCTAATATTTTTGTAGATTCAAAGGAGTCAAAGTGGTTATTTGATAATGCCTATAAATATGGATTTATTTATCGTTATCCTAAGGGACTTGAGAGTATTACGGGTTATAACTATGAATCATGGCATTATCGCTATGTTGGTAAAAAAATAGCAAAATATATTGAAGAGAATAATATTACTTTTGATGAGTATTATGTTAGATTTTTAGATAAAAAATAGAGAGTTTATGTTATACTAGTGGTATTTAGGAGGTGTCGGTATGTTATTACTCTAAAAGAGTAGAAAGACATATTAGAAAGCGTATTCCAGATGAAGAGTTGACGCAAGAAGAGGTTAATAGAAGACTCTTGAAAGGATATTTTGATGCACAACCTAAGGAAGATGGATATTTGCTTGATTCAGAAAATGCGATTATTGTTAGAAAAAATAAAGAAGAGGATAAATATGATGGTCATTATGTAATGATTCATCAAAGACTTGTGGATAGAAATTTAGTGGAAATTAATCGTTGGTATTTGCCTGGTTATTATTTTGGATCTATTCATAATATTTCTGTAATTAAAGATTTCGATCTTTTTAAAGTTCAAAATGGGATGGGAGACTTTGGTAGTTTATATGATTATAAAAATGGGAAGTTTATCGTTCCACAGGGAGCTTTTGCAAAACTAGATTTTGGGTGTCATAATGAGATTTTAAAAGAGTATCATGGTGTGATTGGTTCTTTTAGTATTTGTTCTGATTATAAAAAATATGATTCTTATTCTTATGTGAATGCTATTACTGGAAAAGTTGAAAGACGCTTTTTCAAAGTTAGGAAAGGGGATTATTATGGAATGCTTAATTTAGATGGGAGTATTCGTGGTAATCAACTTTTTAGGGGGATTCTTTTGCAGAGCCTGAGGAGATTATCGATTTAGATGAGTATGGTTCTCTTGATGCTTTTAAAAAAGAGATGAAAGATGAATGTAATAGAGAAAAAGAAGAGAGAAAACAACAGTACTTTGCAATGATTTCAGGGCGAAATGATGGTAGTAAGTCACCTTATTTAGATAGTGAGGTTGCTAGTATTATCAAAGTAAAATCTAATATACCTAAGAACTAGGAGGGGTTATGAGACTATTAAACTTAAATATTGGCATTAAACTAGATAATAATTTAGAGACAGTAAAACTCATTCAGGAGTGTGATGCTTCTATTGTTACTTTACAAGAAGCGACGAGAGGACTAGAGGATACTGTATTTGGTTTATATAATAGTGCTAACGTTATAAAGAAAAACACGAGTTATCCATATTCTTTTTTTGGTCCCTTATGGGTTGCTTCTCATCATGAGAAAAATGGGACGATTACTCGTGAGTTTGGAGGTCTTACAGAGCAGGGAAACCTTGTTTTGTCGAAGTATCCATTTCTTTCTTCTAGTAATATTTTTTATCATAAGTATTATGGAGAATTTTCTGATGCTACTAATTTTAGAACAGAAGATCATCCTAGAGCCTTTACTGAGACTATTATAGAAGTAGACGATAAAAAACTTTGTCTTATTAATGTACATGGTATTTGGAATTCAGATAAACTAGGAGATGAGAGATGTATTCATCAAGTAAAGTCCATTATTGAGGAAGTAAAAAGCATCAATTTGCCAACGATTATTGTGGGGGACTTTAATTTGCTTCCTGAATCTTATAGTATTTCTATTATGAATGATCATTTTAGAAACTTAATTTCAGAGTTTCATGTTACTTCTACTAGACCAAAATTTGATGATGGTCTCGATAAGGGAGAACACGTGTCTGACTATATTTTTGTAAATGATGGTATTTCTGTTACTGACTTTAAAGTGGTTGATACTACTATTTCTGATCATTTACCATTATTACTTGATTTTGAACTCTAAAGAAGATTAAATGTTTTCTTTTAATA
>CAZWXX010000039.1:0-10296 GCA_964637865.1 uncultured Muribaculaceae bacterium
TTTTATATCTTTTTTGATGTATTTTTATATTCTTCTATGAATTTATATTTTTTATCTTTTGTTTTATATCCTAAGATGGTGTCTAATGATACATTCTCACTGGAAGCAAATATATTATATTCAATTAATGGATTTTCTTCTTGTAATTTACTAATTAACTTTTTAATTTGCAAGCGTTTTGACTTATTTTCTTCTTGGGCTAGTTTTTCTGTAAACTTACAAGCACAATTTATAAACGTCAAATTATGATATTTAGAAAAAGCAATAATATCTTTTTCCCTTACAAGATACAGAGGACGTATTAACTCCATACCAGAAAAATTTTTACTATGGAGCTTGGGAGGCATACTTTTGAATTCTCCTCCATAAAGAATACTTAACATAATAGTTTCTATTACATCATCAAAATGATGACCTAAAGCAATTTTATTACATCCTAGTTCCTTTGCTTTATGATAAAGACATCCTCGTCTCATTCTAGCACACATATAGCATGGGGAAGACTCATTTAATTTTTCACTTACGGCGAAAACATCTGTTTTAAAAATATGAATTGGAATATTTAGAATTTGAGCATTTTCTATAATTTTTTTCTCTACTTCTTCTTTATAACCTGGATTCATTACAATAAACTCCAAATCAAACTTTACTTTTCCATGACGTTTTAACTCTTGCATACATTTTGCTAATAGCATAGAGTCTTTTCCACCAGAAATACAAACAGCAATTTTATCATTTTCCTCTACTAATTCGTAATCTCTTATCCCCTTCATAAAGGGGCGCCATAAATTTTTACGAAATTTTGTAATAATACTATGTTCTATCTCTTGGTATTTTAACATGTTTTATCCGTATCACAGGTTAGACTCTGTGTTTTTTTGATTGCTTTTTTTAATATTTCTTTTAGTTTTTTATGTTGATCTTCTGTTAGCTTTTTATATGGGTCTTCTTGTGAGTCCAATGTTCCAATATGAATATCTTCTACTTTTCCATTTTTTACAAACAATACTGTTGGGAAATAAAGTCGTTTTTCATCCTCGTCATCTAATCCTTCATATACTCCTAATTTATCATTTAATAACTCTAAGATTTTATAGTAGTTTTCACTACCTTTTTTATCTTCTATTATTTCTTCATCTTCTTTATGTTTTGTATTTCTCTCTTCCAATAAATTAGCATAATAAATTTTATCTAAATCTGTTTCTTTGGATGCTTCTATTAAAACTGGTACTAAATTACGGCACCATGGGCATTTAGGAAATCCAAAATAAATGACACCTGTTTTATTTTTTATAATATCAATTACCTCACTACTATCGATATACGATATCTTATTATCTTCTGGAATACTAATTTCCATTATCGTCTTATCATTTTGTTTCTGTCCATTGAGACTTTCATATTCTTCCTTAAATTTTTGTTCTTCTTTGGTTACTTTTACTTCTTTCTTTGTACATCCTGCTATTAAAAATATACTTATTATCATGAATAATATAACTTTCTTTTTCATACTTCTTCTCTCCTCGTCTTTTTTATTTTTCTATCAGGTGATATTGATACTTGAATGCTAATATTCTTTTTACTGCTATATCTAGTATTTCCATATCAATTTTTTTACTATTTACAGCATTTAATACTGCTTCATAATCTTCTTTTAAATTCGATGTGATAATTAAATCATTTAAGGCGAGCACTGCTAAGACAGCGCTATTTTCTTCCCCCTTATATTCTTTTATAGCATCCATAGCAAGATCATCTGTTATAATGAGACCACTAAACTCTAATTTTTCTCTTAGCTCTTGATGCACTTTTTTTGAAAGAGATGCGGGCATGGTGTCATCTAGGGCTTTTACAATATTATGGGATACTAATATTGTTGGTACACGTTCTTTGATTCCTGCTTGAAATGGTAGATAATCATTTTCTTGGAATGATTCATAACTTCTATTATCTATTGCTATTCCTGTGTGTGTATCTACATTATTTCCATAGCCTGGAAAGTGTTTTAGACAACTGGCGAGTTCTTGTTCATTGTCTAATTTCACTACTCTTTTAATATATTCACTAGTAGTCATTTGATCTTGACCTAGGCTTCTTTTATAAATATAGTCGTTTGCATCGGTAGAAATATCAGCGACAGGGGCTAAGTTTAAATTGAGTCCTAATTCTTTTAAAAGAGCAATTTTCTCTCTTTCTATTTCTTCTATTTTTTCAAAACCGCCTTCTTTATATAATTGTTGGTTAGAAGGGAATCTACTGCTACGAAAGTTTTGATAGCGACTTACTCTTGTTACAATTCCTCCTTCTTCATCTACTGCCATGATTAAGGGGACACTACTTTGTTCTTGATATGCTACGATTTCTTTCTTTACCGTATCTTTCGTCTTTTTTTCAAAGTCTTTTGCGAATAATACATACCCACCAGGATGTAATATTTTGATCTCTTCTTCTGCTTTTTCACTATTCATTCGTGCTAGAAAGATTTGACCTGTTTTTTCTTCTAGTGACATTGTTTTTAGCTTTTCTTCTGCTTTTTCATAATACTCACCAAATAATTCTTTTTGTTGTTCTTCGTAGTATGTTATGATTTCTTCTGATTTTGTGGTAACAGGCAAAAATACTGCTAGAATTAATATCCATATTTTTTCCATTTTATCGCATCACTTTCTCAAATTCTTTTGGTTCTTCACTTGTAAAGGTCATTACTTCTCTTTTCATTGGATGAAACACTTTTAATCTAGAAGCATGTAAATAAAGTCGTTTCCCTGTTGTTTTCTTTTGATACTTTTTATCTCCTAATATGGGGAGTCCAATATGGGCGAGCTGAACTCGAATTTGATTTTTTCTTCCTGTTTCTATCAAAATTTTCAATTTGCTAAGTCCATTTTTACTCTTTTCTAGTTTATAAGAAGTAATAGCCTCTTTTCCTTCTTTTGCAACATAAACCAAATTTGTTTTGGTCTCTTTTAAATTATTTATAAGACGAGCTTCTTTTTTCTTAGGGATTCCTTCTACTACTGCCCTATATTCTCTTATACTTACATTTTCATCCCAATGTTCTTGAAACTTTCTTTTTGTTTTTTCATCTTTTGCCAGTATTACAATTCCACTTGTATCTTTATCTAATCGATGGATAATAAATACTTTACTTCCTTTTTCTTTCTTGTTTAGATAATTATGTATCATATGATAAAGCGTATTTTCTTTTTCTTTTGCTGTTGCTACAGTTAACAAGCCACTTGGTTTATCTACTACAATAATATAGTCATCTTCATAAATAATTTTGAATGGTAAAAGAGTTGTTTTTTTATCTTTTAATGTAATTTTCATTCCTTTTTCTAGAGGATAGTCATATTTTGTTGTTCTTGTATTATCTACATAAATACTTCCATGCGTTAAATACTGTTTTATTTTCTTTTTAGGTAATGGTACTATTTCATATAGATATTCTAATAGATAACCTTTTTTTTCTACTATATACTCTTTCATACTTCATTAACGCCCTCTCTTTTCTATTTTATTTTTAGTAATCATACCATTTTGTACTTTATTTTCTTTTAAAATCCAATACTCTCATCTTATCATTTTTTGCTACACGATCTGATTCTCTAATTTTACTAATCGCTTTATTTTGTGTAAATTTATTTAATTTGTTCTTTTTTAAAAAGTCATATGTTTTTGTTTTTTGCTTTATAAAGCATTCACAGATTAACCAAGCAAGAGCCATATTTACATAATAAGTGTCCTTTTTAATACTGTTACATAATTTGAATATTTTATCAATGTAGGATTCTTCTACATAATAATTTAGAAGTAAGACAAGTCCTACTCTAACAATATATTCCTCTTTGCTTTTTAGAAATTTCTTTATTTTTTTGTAGAAAAATTTTTTGTTTTCTTTTACGATTTTCATATTTAAAACAACGTAATCGCAAAGAGCCCAGTTATCAATTTTTGTAATATAGATATCAAAGTAATAGAGAAAAACATCTAATTCTTTTATACTAGCAATTACAAGGCCTTCTAACATTACTTCTTCATAATAGGTATCTTTTACTATTTCTAGAAAAGAAATAGAATCTTTTTTGGCTATTTTTTTGGCAATATCTTTTAATATGGGCATACGAATTCCTATTTTTTCATAATCCGTTAGAATTAATTTAAAGTTAAAGTCTTTGTAAGTAATATCTTCTAACAGGCGTAATTCTCTTAAGAATACGGTATAGGTTTCTTCATTCCACTCGCTTGGTATTTTCATAACTAGTCTACCTCTTCTAAATTTTCGATTGCTTTTATTAAAGCTAGTTTTCCATATGGGTATGTTAGAGACCCTTGCATGTAGGCAATATAGGGTTCTCTTATTGGACCATCGCAAGATAGTTCTATGGATGAACCTTGAATGAAACTGCCTGATGCCATAATGACGGGGTCACTATATCCTGGCATATCCCAAGCTTCTACTCTAGCAGTCGAATCAATTGGAGAGGAGTTTTGAATACTTCTTGTAAAATCAATTAATTTTTCTTTATTTTTAAATATAATATTTTGAACAATATCTACACGTTTTTCATCTGCAGAAGGTTCTACTTCATAGCCTAATTTACTCATAACGCTAGATGTTAATACTGCTACTTTTAGGGCACTTGCCACTACAGAGGGAGCCATGAAGAGTCCTTGTAATATTTGTTTATTAATCCCAAGAGTTGGTCCTACTTCTCTGCCTTCTCCTGGTAAAGTTAAGCGTTCTGCACATAGAGAGACTAAAGTAGATTTTCCAGCAATATATGCGCCATTAGGAGCGATTCCTCCTCCTAGGTTTTTAATGAGTGATCCTACTATTATATCAGCGCCTACTTCTAATGGAGAACGTGTATCTACGAGTTCACAGTAACAATTATCTACCATGATTATTATATTTTCATCTACTTCTTTTATTTTTTTAATTACTTTTTCTAACTTTTCATTACTTAAGCTTTTTCTCGTAGAATAGCCTTTAGATCTTTGAATCTCTATTACTTTTACTTTATTGTTTTTTATAAAATCTATTATTTTTTCGGTATCAAAATCGTTTTCTATTAGTTCTATTTGATGGTATTTTATATTGTATGATGCTAAGGAAGAAGGATTTTCTTTGATTCCTATTACTTCATCTAGGGTATCATATGGTTTTCCTGTAATACTAAGTAAGATGTCATTTGGTCTTAATAAGGCGAATAGGCATACTGTTAAGGCATGACTTCCTGATATGAATTGACTGCGCACTAAAGCACTTTCTGCGCCTAAGACTTCTGCAAATATTTTTTCTATCTTATCGCGTCCTATATCGTTATAACCATAACCTGTCGTTTCTGCAAAATCACTTTCTGCTACTTGATATTTATGAAAAGCATCTAGAATTTTTTTACTATTTTCTAGTTCTATTTGTTCTATTTCTAAAAATTTTTCTCTTACCACTTTTTCTTGCTCTTCTACTAACTTTTGTATTCTTTCCATTAGCGAACACCTCCATCTACTTTTATGATTGTATTATTGATATAACTTGCATCATCGCTTGCTAAGAAATAAATTGTTTTTGCAACTTCTTCTGGTGTTCCTAATCGTTTTAGAGATATTTTTTCTTCTTCTAGTTCTATAAAATCATCATCTAACCCATATAATTCTTTTTCTGTTGCAATAAAACCAGGGGCAACTGCATTTACTCTTATATATGGACTATAAGCAATAGAGAGATTATTTGTTAGAGATAGGATTGCTGCTTTTGAAGCATCATAGTCAAGCGTCATAGGATAGTATTGGTTTAGTCCATTGGTGGAGGCAATATTAATTATCGTTCCCTTTTGATTTTTATACATTTCTTCTCCTATTAATTTACTGATTAGAAATGTTCCTACTACATTTACCTCTAGAGTATCCATAAATTTTTCTTTATTTTTTTCTGGATAGAGATTTTCATAACAGACGGCAGCATTATTCACTAGACAGTCAATATCAAGGTTTTGTTTTTTGATATCTTTTAATAAGTTAGTAACCGATTGTGCTTCATGTAAATCACAATAAAAAGCATAAACATCTATTTCATAATTTTCTTGTAAAGTTTTTACTACTTGTTCTGTTTTTTCTTTATTTTGATAGTATGTTAAAACTATATTATAGTGATGTTTTGCAAATTCTATGGCTGTTTTTGTTCCAATTTCAGAAGATGCTCCTGTAATTAATACTGTTTTCACGTTATCACTCTCCAGTGTTATTGTAACAGAGAATAGTGGGATAATCAACTATGAGAAAGATATAAATATATATTGCATTTTATATATAAAGAAAAACAGCAAGCTATCTTAGATAGAACTTGTTGCTTACTTTTTACCTTCTTTTTTTTCTTTCGTTACTATTTCCACCATTCTATACAATGTTTTTCTTTTGTATATTTGTTTCTAACTTTACCACTATAGTTATTATAATAGCAAGCTTGTCCAAAAATATCATAGTCTATCATATAAAAATTTATTTTTGCTATGTTATCATAAAAATAATAAATCGTTGTAGTTGCTATTTCTAATTTTTTTGTTTCATCTAAAGATAACTTCTTATATAATTTCTTATATATATCCTCTCTATCTTTGATTAAAACATTTTCTTCTTTTCTTACAAATTCTATTTCTTTAGAATCCTTTTTACCACTTTCGCTAAAAATTTTATTTGCATAATCAACAAACCATTGATCTTGCTCTTCTAAAATAGTTAAAAATTTATAATTATTTGTAGTGATTACTCCTACTTTTTTATTTTTATTCTCATCATATACTTGAAGTGCTATACGATTAAGATAATTTCTATCATCTAGGCTTTGTATTTTTTTAATATTGATATATAACTTTCTTCATTTAAATATTTGCCATATATGTCATAAGAATGAAAACTATTATTTGCATCATAATATAAATCATTGCTTAGGGAAATCATAAGATTATTATTTCTCATTATTTTAGTCTTTTTCATTTTATTACAAATATGTTCTTTGTACTTTTTATCAAAATCACAAGAAATAGCAGGTATAGTAAAAAGAATTGTATTATCCATGTTAATATTTTTCATATAAGACCGACATTTATATGTAAAATTATTTCTTTTATCTTTTAATGTATAGTTTACAGATTCTTTTTCAACTACTTCTTTGCTTACTACCTCTGCCCTTCCATATTTCTTCTTTACATTTTTTTAATACTTGTGCTTGACTTTTCATATTTCCACAACCAGTCATACTTATTATCGTTGAACTAGCTATTATGACTTTGCAAACTTTTTTTATCATATTTTTACTTTTCCCTATCTACTTCTGTTACACGGTAAGTAGGTCTTTTTCTTTTTCTTTTAACATTTCATCAATTTTTTTATTATATGTATTTACTAAATCTTGTATTTCTTTTTCCATTCTTTTTTCTACATCTTCTGGTAATGCACACTTTTCAATTTTTTCTAGTGTATCATGACGAATATTTCGGATGCTTACTTTTCCTTCTTCACTCATCGCTTTTACTTGTTTCGTTAACTCTTTTCTTCTCTCTTCTGTAAGTGGTGGAATTACGATTCTAATTGTTTCTCCATCATTGCTAGGATTATAACCTAGATTTGCTGCGATAATTCCTTTTTCAATAGATGATAAACAGCTTTTATCAAATGGTTTAATTAATAATTGATTTCCTTCTGGTACAGAAATAGTAGTTAACTGTTTTAATGGTGTCATACTTCCATAATAGTCTACCATTACCCCATCTAGACTAGAGGGATTTGCGCGTCCTGCCCGAACTGTTGTAAACTTTTTTTCTAATGCTTCTAGTGTCTTTTCTAATTTTTCTTTACTTGTGTTCATAATTTCATTTTCCATTCAATTCACTCTCCTTGATATTATTATATTATAACTTTTATATATTGGAAAGATAATCTTTTCAAATTTATAGAAAAAGAATGCTATTATTCTGCATTCCTATTTCTATATTCTTCAATTAATTTGATGTATTTTTTTCTTAATTTTGTGTGTTCTTTTTCAGTATATCCTTCTTCATTTTCTTTTGTAATTTCTTCATAGTCTAGGCTATAACTTTCAATTTTTCCATTTCGAATAAAGAAAAGTGCTGGTGTTTGCAATTTTTCTTCTTTAGGGAGCTGAGAGGTAATTTGCTTTACTAACTTTTTGTATTTTTTTGGTTCATCCTCTTTTGCTATTTTAAAATTCAGATAGGAAACATTCTCTATTTTTGTTTTTAGAAAGGCTTCATTTAAAATCTTCACACATAATCTTGACCATTCTCCATCTGAATTACCTAGAAAAAGAATTCCACTTTCATCTGTTAGAAGATGTATGACTTCATCTATTGTACTATAATGAAAAGGATTTTTTTCTTTAATATTATATTCAATTGCAAACTTTTCATTATCTGTCTGTTCTTCTATTTTTTTAACCGAACACCCTGTGATATAAAACATTATTACTAGGAAAAGAACTACTTTTTTCATAACTACTCCAAAAAATTAACCATTAATTTGATTCATTACTTCATCGGCAAAGTTTTCTTCTTTTTTCTCAATCCCTTCACCAACTGCAAAACGAATCATAGATACAATTTCTCCGCCATTATTCTTAACGAACTGTCCAACAGTTACTGATGTATCTTTAATAAATTCTTGTTCTTCTAAGCATGACTCTTTATAGAATTTATTAATTCTACCTGTTACCATTTTTTCGGCAATCTCTTCGCTTTTTCCTTCATTCATTACTTGCTCTTTGATGACTTTCTTTTCATGTTCTAATACATCTTCTGGCATTTCATCACGGTGAGCACAAATTGGATTCATTGCTGCAACATGCATTGCTACCTCTTTTGCTACTTCTTCTTTTGTATTACGTGTTACTACTAAGGCAGCAATTCTTCCTCCCATATGTAGATATGGTCCAAATTGTTCATTATCTTCTTTTGTAATTTTTACAAAACGTCTAAAGCTGATTTTTTCTCCAATTTTAGCAGTAAGGGCAACTACTTTTTGTTCTAGTGTTTCTCCATCATCTTCTAATTTTAAAACAGCATCAACATCACTTGCTTCATTTTTTAAAATAAAATTTGCTAAGTAATCTACAAAGTTTGTAAATTCTTCATTTTTAGCAACAAAGTCTGTTTCAGAGTTTACTTCTAATACTACTGCTTGATTGCCTTCTATTTTAATAGCACATAAGCCTTCTGCTGCAATCCGTGACTCTTTCTTGGCTGCTTTTGCAATTCCCTTTTCTCTTAGCCAATCAATGGCAGCATCCATATTTCCTTCTGTAGCTTCTAAAGCCTTTTTACAGTCTAGCATTCCTGCTCCTGTTTTTTCTCTTAATTCTTTTACATCACTTGCTTTAACCATAGTAATCCTCCTTTTAAATTTATTCAAAAAAAGGGTGTATTACCTCCACCCCCCTTTTTATCTTAAAGCATCAATTAGTTCTTGTTTTTTCATAGTAGAATAGCCTTTGATTTCTTTTTCTTTTGCTATCTTTTTTAAATCTGCTAATGTCATAGTCTCTAAATCTACTTTAGCATCTTTTCCTTCTTGTTGTATCTCTTCTTGTGGTTGTTCTTTTGTTTCTACTTCTTCTTTCACATCTTTCTTTGGTGTTTTTTGTTTATCTTCTTCTGTAATATAGTCAATTACTTCGTTTCCATTTACTTCTGCAATGGCATTTGCTAATGCTCCAATAATTAATTTTACAGCACGTACGGCATCATCATTTCCTGGAATTACATAATCCACAACATCTGGATCACAGTTTGTGTCAACAATACCGAAAACTGGAATTCCAAGTTTGTGCGCTTCTTTAATTGCAATGTCTTCTTTTCTTGGATCTACAATTACTAACGCTTGAGGAATCTTTTTCATTTCACGAATTCCTCTTAAGTTGCGATGTAATTTTTCATATTCCTTTTTAATTTGAATTACTTCTTTTTTTGGCAATAATTCAAAAGTTCCATCAGACTCCATTTTATCAATTTCATCCATTCTTCTAACACGAGAACGAATTGTCTTGAAATTAGTTAATGTTCCACCTAACCATCTTTCGTTTACAAAATACATGTTCGTTCTAATTGCTGACTCTTCGCATGCTTCTTGGGCTTGTTTTTTTGTTCCAACAAATAAGAACTGACCACCGTCTTCTGCAATCTTTTTCATTGCTGCGTATGCTTCTTCTAATTTTTCTGCGGTTTTCTTTAAATCAATAATATAAATATCATCTCTTGTTGTATAGATGTATTCCTTCATTTT
>CAZWXX010000040.1:0-10109 GCA_964637865.1 uncultured Muribaculaceae bacterium
TAAATATTAAAAAAGAAGGATTGTAACATAATCTACAATGCTTCTTTTAGTTTTGCTAACTCTTTTTCTGACAAAGAAGTATATAACATAATTTTATCTACGGATTCATTTGCCTTTAGCATTTTCTTAGCAATTTCCAAATTATTTTCTTTGTATCCTTCCTCACGACCCTCACGCATTCCATCTCTATAAAACTGGTCTTTTAGTGCTTCTTCTTTGTTGTATGCCTCTCTTAAATCATCATCATAACTTTTGGTTTCTGATTCCTTCATAAACTCTTTCATTACAATGTCCTCCCCTACATATTCTAAAGCACTTTTAATATCTTGTTCTATTCCAATTAGTAAGAATCTCTCCATTTCACTTAGTGCTTTCATACCTTTAGTATAACACTTTTTCTTTATATTTGGTAAATAAATATCTATAATGACAAGGGTATTCGTATATAGGTTTCCATCACTATCAAAAAGAGCAATATCACGTCTTACTTTTTCATCTTCTTCATAACAATAATTATTCAGATTTACAAGTATTGTTTGATTATAAATATCTTTCTCCTTTCTATCTTCTCTTGTTCTCATCATATAAGAGATATTTCTTTCTCTTATATGCGCTGTATCATTGTTATTCATTTCTACTATCACTTTAGCATCTTTAATATTTACAACTAAATCATTACGATATTGGTAACTATTTCCTCCCTCCCCTCCTGTCTTTTGTCTTCGTAAATGTAAGACACGACAGTAATTCTTCATAACTTAAATCTACAAGATAAGAAAGTAGTTTACAAGGAAACTTAATGTACTCTTCTCTTTGAAATAAAATATGAAACATGCTATCACTAATAATCGGTATTTTGAGACCTTCTCTTAAGTTTTCTGGTTTTATCTTACTATTTGCTTTATATGATATTTTTCGTAAAACCCCTAAATTTAAACTAGAATCTTTTAGACCTAATATCATCTAAATCCCTCCTTTTTCTACCGTTATACTAGAAAAACTTGGAACTTGCAAATTACACTTTTTAAAGTTTCACAACAAAAAAAAATACTAAAAACCGATTTTTACCTAAACCAATTTCTAGTATTTATCAATCATCTATAATCCAATTTATGAAAATTCTATAATATAGTATTTTTTCTTTCCACGACGAATTACAATATATTTAGAGTCAATTGCAATATCTCTTGTAACTTGAAATTCCAAATCTTCTACTTTCTCACCATTAACAGAGATAGAACCATTATTTAAAAATTCGCGTGCTTCTCGTTTACTCTTTACAATAGAAGTATCAATTAATAAATCCACAATATTTTCTTCCTGCTCTATTTTTCTAGAAGGTACACCCTTAAATGCAATTCCAATCTGCTCTGCACTTAAATCTTTAATATTCCCACTAAATAATGCCTCACTAATTGTAACTGCCTTTTGATATTCTTCCTCTCCATGTAAAAAAGTAATAACTTCACGTGCCAAAATTTTTTGAGCAAGTCTTTTTTCTGGTTGCATACTATGTTCTTTTAGGATACCCTCAATCTCTTCTTTTGACAAAAAGGTATAAACTTTCAAGTAATTTTCCATCATAACATCTTCAAAGTTAATTAAAAACTGATATAACTCATAACTAGATGTCTTATTCTTATCTAACCATAAAGCATTCCCTTCACTTTTTCCAATTTTCCGACCAGTAGAGTCCAAAGTCAATGGACAAGAAAAAGCATATACTTCCTCGTTATTTAACTTTCTAATTAATTCAATCCCTGTTGTCAAATTACCCCATTGATCAGAACCACCAAATTGCAGATTTGCCCCATAATGGTCATGAATATATTTAAAATCATATCCTTGTATTAACATATAAGAAAATTCAGCATAAGAAATACCAGACTCCATTTGTCTTTTCACCAAATCTTTATTAATCATATAAGAAACATTCACATATTTACCCACATCTCGCAAAAAATCAATAAAGTTATAGTCACGGAACCAATCATAGTTGTTCACAACCAATGTATCTTCTCCAAAGAGCTTTTTCATCTGTTTTTCTATCTTTTCAAAATTGTGTTCTACTACGGCTACATCAGACTTTTCTCTTTCTTTTGTACCCCTAGGATCTCCAACACGACCAGTCGCACCACCAACTAAAATAATAGGTTTATGTCCTGCTCTTCTAAGACGCTCAATGACTAAAAAAGTAGGAAGTTGCCCAATATGAAGACTATCCGCAGAAGGATCCGCACCGATATAGAATATTAACCCTCCTGCATTTAGCTTTTCTTCCAAATCATCTCCTGCAACATCTTTCATTAAACCTCTCCATTTTAAATCCTCAAACAATGTCATTTTCTCTCCTCCTCTAATTTCAAATTTTTAATAGTATCTAAGTCATAGCCATAATCAGAATAAATCTTTTGTACATCTTTGGAAGTAACGTCATCCTTTTGATATCCAAGTGCAGATAGTGTATTATATACAGCATCTACACTAGGACCTTCTATTTCTAAATAAGTAGGAATAAGAGGCCAAGAATCAATATCTACTTCTACGCCATTTAATAAATATTTTCGTCTTCTATTTTCTTGATAAGCCCTTGCTGCATATCCTAATTCTTTTAACAATAAATGACATCTATCAAAATGATCGACTTCAATTTCTACCTCTTGTGTACCATCAATCTCTGAAGAAACTAAATTCTTAATCGCAAGAGTCGTCTGATCTCCATTAGTACGAAGACGAATCCATTTTCCATCCACTTTAGGATTAAAATCATAAACATAACGTCTTTGCAAAAAATCACCCTCGGTTGTTGCCCCCAATTCCTCTAATTTTTTTAATACTTCTTCCTCATTAATTTCAAGTAACCGTACTTCATACTCTGTATGCATAAAACTCCTCCTTCAAATAAAAACGCCCCTATCAAAAGATAAGGACGAAACTTTCGCGGTACCACCTTAATTCACAAAAAAACTGTGCAACTCATTATGTTAACGCCATCTACGCTTTTTCTCAGAAACCTGTATTTCGTAAAATTACTCTCTCTTAGTTTTCACCAACCACTAAGTCTCTAAAACAAAAGCAATTCTCTACTAAATGCTTCATCGCCGAAAAATATACCACTATTATATCATATGTTTTTAAATTTACAAAAATTATTTTTGACTCCTACCAACAAGTAATTCAATAGAACCATTTACCCCTCTGCCTTTACACTTTACAAATCCTTCTTCTGGTAACTGTTCAAAAGAATATTCAGCATTTGGAATAATGAAATCAACAGAACCTTTTTCTGTAACTACCGTTGTAGTAGAAGATTTTATTGCTAAATCGGATAATAATTCTCCTTGCTTTTGATTAGAAAGATGATAAAAAAGTGGATTAATAACTAAATTAACAATATCTTTAATTCTATCTTTATCATTAGAATATTCTAGTGTTGTAGCAACTTTTTTATAAAACTCTGCAGATTCTAATCTAGAAATAGGACATTTTTTAACAAGTCTCAACTGTTGTTTTTTCTTGTCCTTATCATCCGTTTTCATAAGTAAAATATCCTTCTTCCAAGACTCCATTTCAAAAGAGGAAAAAAATTTATCAATCGAATGTTTTTTAAAATAAGCACTATGGGCTTTATACTCAGATCCTTTATGTAAATTAGACTTCTCCAAATACCACAAATATTGATCTAGACACTTAGCATCTAATTGATGTGATACAGCATGAATGGCAGTCATCTTATTACGAAACTCTTTTTTTGTATCAGAAGCTAAAAACCGAAGTAACTCATCAAAACATTTAAGATCACTTACATCGTCAAAAAGAATAGAACTATCATCTAATTCAATACCCAAAGACTCTATACTCTCTATATTATAATTTTCCACATTTGCAAGTAGACAAGCCTTTTTATCACTAGCGAAATAATCATACTGTGAACTGATAAGAAGTGGATAAACAGCACTCCTTTTCTCTTCATCAGAAAGATTAGATAAAAAACGAAATAAATCAGTAGAATTTCTAAATTCACTTTCTAATAAATTATCAATATAATAATCATATGTATCTATATGATCACTTAAGAAAGAAAAGAAAGAATCGGGTGCAAAACTAAATCGACCAAGAAAAGCATAAACATCCTTTCTATCATATTTATTATCTACATAAAATGATGTCAAAAGAGGCAATAAACTCATTCTTTCATTTTTCGTATTTTTATTATCTAATATAAAATCTAATAAATCAGAAAAATCCCCACAATCAATAATAGAACCAGTCTTATTTTCGGAAACAACAGATTCCATATCAGAAAAAGAAAATGTAACCCCATCAGAATGATAATGACAAATATTCTTCGAAACAAAAGAGCGAAATAATTTTGCATTAAGTTGTAAGAAAGATTCATAATGAGTACAAAAAAATTGATATGGTTGACACGACATACCTAGACTATCTACAAATTCTGCACAAGGAAAACTAGTAGCCAAATACTCCAAAGCATCTTTATTACTACAAAAATATGCAATGTATAAAGAAGAAAATTGTTTCATCCTAGAAATATCGGCTATCATCAAAGAAATTCTCTCAAAATAATCATAAGAAAAAACATCACTCAAAGAAGAATCAATACCCAAAAAAATATCTTTCTTAATCTCAATCATTGTTCTTACAAATTCATCTAATAAAATATTGTTAGACTCTAAATGAACCCTATCAAGTGCAGACTCAAGGAAAGATGAATTATAAGCCTTTAATGGCATCAATAACCATTTCCTAGCCTCATCTGAATATTCACAAGAAAAAAGATCAGAAACTATTTCCAACAAATCCACATCATTACGCAATACTTCCTCAATTTTTTCTGAAGGAATAGAGAATTTTTCCAAAAATGGTTGAAGTTTTGCTAAAAATGTAATATCCATAGTAACACCTCTCATGTACCCATAATATAGCATAAATAATAAAAATCAGTCAACAGAGAATAGAAATAAGAAAAAGATGCCTACTTCAATTCAGCATCTTCTAATTTTTTAAGTACTTCTTTTGTAACATCAATTGTTTTAAGTCGAACTTCTTCTGCAGCATCTCGAAGTACAGGAGTTCCTTTAGAAATAGCAAGCTCTACTAAGTCTTCTGCTTTCTTCTTAAGCTCACCTGCTTTTTTCTTAGCAATTTTTAAAGCTTTTTCTTTATCAAGATCTTTTAACTCTTTTTGAATATCATCGATTCTTTCTTCAAACTCTGCTTTTACATCATCCATATCAATATCTTTAATTCCTGCAACAAACTCATCAATCTTAACTTTTAACTCCCGTCTTGTTTCACTCCCTTTTTTAGGAGCAAATAAAACACCAAGTCCTGCACCAAGTGCTGCCCCTGCTACAAATTTTCCCATTCCATGTTTTTTACTCATTAAAATCTTCCTCCTTATCTTTTTTATTAAATAATCTAGAAATTGCACTAGTTGCCATCGACACAAAACGATCCGTAATAATAGCAAATCCATCAGTGGTACGATCAATAATCGTAAATAGTCCATTCAAAGAATTAACTTTCTGTTCCACATTCCCCACAAGATGATCTATGCGTTCTAATATCTGAATAGAACGAATTCCTAGAATAATTAATACTATTAATAATATGATACCAAATGTATATAATAATACTGGTAAAATAACATTTAAGAATTCCATATCCTTCTTTCTCCTTTTTATTCCTCATTATACATAGAATCAATTAAATCAAATAAATTATCATTATCATCAATATTCTTCTTTTCATCATTTTCTAAATCACTAGATAAATCTACATCTTTCTTCTCTTCTTTTACACGTCTCCCAGTAGCCTTTTCTTTACTAGCATCAATATAATCTTTATTATACTCAAGTCCTAAATCTTCAAAGTACTCCTCAGCATCTCCAACAGTCACTTTATTAACAGTTGGTGTATCTTCACTAGATAAATCCACAAGTAAGTTTTCTTCCATAGGTTCCTCTTCATAAGCAACAGAAGAGCTCTCAACGATATCATCTTCTAATTTTCCATATGCCTTTCGTCTAACAGCATCTAAATCCAAATCATCTCTTGAAAAAGTAGAAATACGCACTTCTCTTTTTTCTTTTACTTCATCTTTCGTATAATTCTTATCAAGCACTCCATAAATAGGAGAAATAATAGGAGAAGGTTTAAAACCTGTATACTGTTGTTTCTTTTCATAAGCCTGTGAAAGTTCTTTCTGAACATGTTCATCATACCCATAACTATCATGTTTAGAAGCTTGATATAATGGTTTTTCTTCTACTGGAGGCTCTACTTCAATAGGCACACTCTTCTCTTCATCAATAATATCAAAAGGTTGTGTAATAGAAAAATCATCTTCTGCCATCATCGGAAACTTAAACTCTGTCTCCCTTTTTAAAAGTTCCTCCTCTTCTTTTTCTACTTTACTCTCCTCTACTTCAAAAGAAGGCTCCACCTTTTTCTCTTTTACAAAAGATCGCTCAGGAACTGATATTTTTTTAGCAATAGGCTTTTCACTCTTTGATTTTACCTTTTCACGTTTTGGCTTTTGTTTAGGTTTTTCCTCAACCTCAACGTATTCTTCTTCAAAAAGTGCATTTTTTAATTTATCCATCAATTTCATAAAAACACCTCTCTAATTTTCTTCCTCTATCTCAACTCGATCTTGATCTGGAAGCTCATTATCTTTATCATAATATTTACCATACTCTTCTACATAATCCAAAAAATCCCCACTCTTACGTTTAGATTTAAAAATATCAAACTCTTCTTCTTTATAATTTAAAATATTATCTCCAACTAAAGTTTCTAAGATATCACGATTATACTGAATGGATGATAAGATATAACTAATATTAACAATAGCATCCATAATTTCTTCCTTATCTACAAACACTTCTACTTTCGCATAATGAAACATAGCTTCAATAAAATAACGTCCTTTTACCTGATGAATCTCTAAATAACCAAACTTATTTCCATTTTTTAATTTTCTAGAATAGTAGGCACTAGAATCCCTTTTATATTCACTTTCCACTTGATGATAATAGCTAACAGCATCCACATATAAATAATAACGATTATAATGCTGATCTTGCAATAAGGCATTAAACTGATCTTTATTAATATAATTAAGACCACGAGGAACATAGTATTTATATCCCTCAAAGAAAGAATTACTAAGTTTAGAATTCTTCAATAATACATTATCCACAATGGTATCAATCTCTAATGAGTCTACTTTAATAATACCACTACAACCTGTTGTAAGTACAACAAGTAGGAGCAAAACGATTAATTTTTTCATATTTCACCTACTCTTAGTTTATCATATCACAGTTTATCAAAAATTTAAAATAGTTTGTCAATTATTTGACGTATATTTACTTTTTTCTTCTTGCAATAAAGGCCTTTATTGGTACATTCTGACTAGAAAACTTATCTTCATACTCTGTAGTAATTAAGCCTTCTTCTTTATGCAAATCAAGACTCACCTTAGAAAATACATACCCATAATTACTTAGTGACTCCATGGAATAACAAAACAATTCTTCATTATCTGTTCTAAGATAAATAGTAGCATCCCCTCTAAAAATAGAATCATATTTCTCCAAAAATATTTTACTAGTAAGTCTTCTCGAATGATGTCGAACTTTTGGCCAAGGATCAGAAAAATTTAAATAAAGACGATCCACTTCAGAAGAAAAAAGTTGATCAATTTCTAAAGCATTAAGACAAACAATCCGAAGATTATCAATACTTTCTTCTTCTAGTCTTTTAAGAGCAAGTGCTACTACACTATCTTGTTTTTCAATACCAATATAATTAATATCAGGATGTCTTTTAGCATTTTCTAACAGAAACTTTCCCTTTCCCATTCCAATTTCTATATAAAGTGGCTGTCTTTTTGGAAAAAGATCCTGAATTCTTCCACAATAGCTTTTAGGATTTTCTAAAAAGTAAGGAGAATCTTTCATAATTTTTTCTTTATTTTTTACATTACGTATTCGCATAAAATCACCACACTTAGTATAACATAAAATAAAGAAGAAGCATATAATAAAACAAGGAAGGAAGATGATAAAAATGAATGGAATGCAAAATCCGTATATAATGAATCCTTTTATACAAAATAACCCTATACCCCCAAACGAAACAATGCAGTGGAAAATAGAATTAGAGCAAAGAATAAGTCGTCTAGAGCGCCAAGTAAAAAGATTAGAAAATAAAATTTTAAAAGAAAATAATGCCACCGATCAAAATGATTATTCCGCCTCTCCTCCAAAAGACAGTGGTATGTATATGATGTAGTACACATAGAAATATGTGTTCTTTTTTATGAAACGTGGTATACTAATAGTAAGAAAGTCGAGGTTATTTATGAAACTAGTAGAATTAGAGGATAAAAAATTTGACCATTATGTAAAAAATCACAAAGAAAAATCCCACTTTTTGCAATCTGCCGCTTGGGGAAAATTTTCCTATGAAGTAAGAAACTTAAAACCTTTTTACCTAGGTCTAATAGATGAAAATGAAAAAATAATAGGTGCTACCCTTCTATTAAGAAAATCTCTTCCACTAGGATATTGCTATTTTTATGCACCTCGTGGTTTTGTAATCAATTATAATGATAAAAACTTAATCAAAAGTATGACAAAAGAAGTAGTAGCATTCGCCAAAAAACGACGTGCCATTTTTGTAAAAATAGACCCAGATATCATTTATAGAAAAGAAAACTATTTAGAAGAAGAACAAAAATTAGATTATGATAGCAAAAAAATAATAACTACACTAAAAGAAGCTGGATTTAAGCACTTAGGATTCACTAAAAATTTTGAAACAACTCAACCACGTTATACATTTAGAATCGATCTAAATCAAAGTATGGAGGAAATTGAAAATCACTTTTCAAAAACTACAAAACAACGAATTAATAAAGCACAAAAACTTGGAACAGAAGTAGTAATAGGAGATGAAAAGGATATTCATGAATTTTATCATTTAATGCGTCTAACAGAAGCAAGAAAAGATTTCGTCACTCATACAGAAGACTATTATCAAACTTTATATGAAATTTTTAATGAGGACAATAAAGCAACTTTATTTCTTGGAAAAGTAAACTTAGATAAAGTAATTTCGGAAGGAAAAAAGAGATTAAAGAAGATGATCAGTGAAATTGAGTCTATGCCAACAGAAAACTTAAGTAAAAGTGCAAAAACAAAACTAAATGAATTAATAAAACAAAAAGAAAGAGAAAAAGAAGAAATTGAAAAATATACGATTGCCAAAGGAAAATATGGAAGAGAAGTCATTCTAAATGCCCATTGGATTATGGAGTATGGAGATAAAGCATGGGTATTATATGCAGGAAATCATAATATTCTAACAGAAACCTATGCCAATTACCACACCTACTTTGAACATATCAAATATTGTAAAGAAAAAGGACTAAAGATTTATGACCAATTTGGAACCATTGGCGATTTAAGAAAGGACAACCCTCGCCTAGGACTACATGAATTTAAAAAGAAATTTGGTGGAGACTATATAGAGTTTATTGGAGAATTTGACTATGTAGTAAATCCCTTAATGTATATCATTTTTACAAAACTAGTACCATTTTATAGAAATATCGTAAAAAACCGTGCAAAGAAGGAGGCAAGCCATGAAATTAGTCGAGATAAACAGTAAAGAATTTAAAGCTCTAGCAGATAAAAGTGAACAAATTACTTTTCATCAAACCAAAGAGTGGGGAAAACTAAAAGAGAAAAATGGTTGGCACTCTTACTTCTTATCCTTAGAAGAAAAAGGAAAGTCTTATGGTTGCACATTAATGTTAACAAAAGATATTCCTCTAATAAAAAAGAGAATCTGCTACTGCCCAAGAGGGTTCTTAATAGATTATAAAAATGAAAAAATATTAAAAATTTTTACAGAAGAAATCAAAGAATTTGCAAGAAAAAAGAAAGCAATCTTCATTAAAATTGATCCTTATGTACCATACAAACAACATGATTTAAATGGGGATTTAGTAGAAGGTGGATTCGATAACAGTGAAGTGGTAAAAAATCTAAAAAATCTAGGCTACAAACATT
>CAZWXX010000041.1:0-10027 GCA_964637865.1 uncultured Muribaculaceae bacterium
ATAGAAAATATAGACCGGTTTTTTTTGGGGATGTTGTTGGACAAAAAACTATTGTTAAAATATTAAAAAACTCAATTATAAATAACAGAATTGGACATGCTTATATGTTTTTTGGGCCACGTGGTACAGGAAAAACATCTCTTGCAAAAATTTTTGCTCGTACCATTAATTGTAATGATTTGAAAAATGGAGAAGTTTGTGGTACTTGTTCTGCATGTAAAGAAATGATGGAAAACTGTATTGATATTATTGAAATAGATGCTGCTTCTAATAATGGAGTTGACGAAATACGCGAGTTAAAAAGTAAAGTTAATTTGGTTCCTTCTTTATTGAAATATAAAGTTTATATTATTGATGAGGTTCATATGCTTTCTATTGGTGCTTTTAATGCATTGTTGAAAACTTTGGAAGAACCTCCAAAACATATTGTTTTTATTTTGGCTACTACTGATCCTCAGAAAGTACCAGATACTATTAAATCACGTTGTCAATGTTTTAATTTTAAAAGAATTTCTGATCTTGATATTGTAGAGAAATTATTAGATGTTTGTGCAAAGGAAAAAATTTCTATAGAAGAAAATATTTTGAAAGATATAGCAATTTCATCTAATGGTGGATTAAGAGATTCTCTTAGTATGCTTGATATGTTATATTCTTCTTGTGGAAAAAAAATTTCATTGAATGACTATCTTGATTTAAATAACTTAGTTAATAAGGATGAATTATTAAAGTTGTTAGATGAAATTACTGGTGCAGATATTGATTCTCTTTTGAGACATTTAGAACAACTAAATAGTAATGGAAAAAATATTGTTCAAATTTGTGAAATGCTATTGCAGTATATTCGCGATATTATTGTTGATTTTTATCGTCATTCTAAACAGATTACTATCGATATAGCATTACTTGAATCACTTGCATTTTTGTTAAATGATAAAATGTATGATATAAAGAAAGCTTCCAATCCTAAGATTTATATTGAAATTATGCTATTAAATTTTATTTCTAATCGTGTTCACGATGATGAAATTATTTCCCAGGAAATAAAGATAGAACAAAAATTCGATAAGAAAACAAAAGATGAGTCTTATAAAATTGATACTTTGAATAATAATGTAGATAATCAACTTTTTAAAAGTGACGTTGTAGATTCTTCAATTAACTTGAAAGGGGACTTGGATAATACTAAAACTTATGATAAAATAGAAAGTGATTTTCTTGATAAATATAGGGAAATAATGAAGATTAGGGTTGACAATACATTGGCTAAGGCTGATAAGACTATTCTTTTGCAAGTGAAAGAGAATTTTTCTAAGCTAAGTGAATATACTTTTGATCAAAATATTGGTTATTTGGTTTGTGCATTAATGGATGGAACTGTTCGTGTTGCCAGTGATGAAAATATTGTTATTAGTTTAGAATATGATTCTATGATTGATGCAAATCTTAAGAATATGGATTTGCTTAAATCTTCATTAGAAAAAATTACTGGGTTGACACAAAATTTAGCATTTATTACTGATTATGTTTGGAACATAAAAAAACAGGAATATATTAATAAATTGCAAAATGGTGAAAATTATCAGTATGTATCTGAACCTAGTTTACCGAAGCTAGAGGTTATAAAAAAAAGTGATTCTTTGGTTAATCATGCAATCGAATTATTTGGTGATATTGTAGAGGAGGAATAGATATGAATATTCAAGCAATGATGAAACAAGCACAAGCACTTCAAAAAGAAATGCTGAAAGCAAAAGATGAGGTTGATAAAGCAGAATTTATAGGTGAAAGTTCCTTTGTAAAAGTAACTGTGAATGGAAAGAAGGAAATTGTGAAGGTTGAAATTGAAAATGATGAGACCTTGGAATTGGATGATATTGCGATGTTAGAAGATATGTTTCTACTTGCGGTTAATAATGCAATGAAAATGGTTGATAAGATGACAGAAGAAAAAATGGGAAAATTTGGTAATATTCCAGGTTTGTTTTAATATGTATCCAGAGAGTTTACAAGAATTAATTCAAGCATTTAAATATTTACCCGGTATTGGGGAAAAAACAGCGGAGCGTTTTGCTTTTGCTATTTTAGAGTTAGATTTAGAAAAGTCTCAACTTTTTGCTGAGAGTATTGAAAATGTAAAAAAAATGGTTCATCGATGTAAAAAATGTAATAATCTAACAGAGGAAGATTTATGTATTATTTGTTCTTCATCGAATCGCAATTTAAAAACTTTGTGTATTGTGGAAGATGTTAAAAGTGTTTTTTTGTTTGAAAAATTAGGTACTTATCATGGGTTATATCATGTTTTAAATGGTCTTATTTCTCCTCTTGAAGGTATCCATCCTGAAGATGTTGGAATTTCTCAATTATTGGAGAGAGTGAAAAAAGAAAAATTTGATGAGATTATTTTTGCTTTTCGTCCTAGTATTGAAGGAGAAACTACAGCACTTTATATTAAACAAATTTTAAATGGATTAGATATAAAAATTACAAAATTGGCTAGTGGTGTACCAATTGGTGCTGATATGGAGTACATTGATGCTTTGACTTTAGAAAGGGCATTGGATGATAGAAAAGAAGTAACATAAATTTTGTTTATTTTCATATTCTTTATTAGGTGATTAACTTGAATCAAGTAATAAAATATTGTAAAAGAATTCTTTTAGGTGCTTTTATTTTATATGGTTATAATATGATTGCTGTAAATTTTAATCTTATTATTCCTATTAATTTTATAACTATTGGAATGATTGGAGTTTTGGGAGCTCCTGCTTTAATTGCACTTATATTGTTAAAAATTATGATTATGTGAGGAAAAAATGGATACAGTTGTAGTAGAAGAAAAAATATGTAATATTATATGTGAACATATGAAAAATAATCGGTTATCTCATGCCTATTTAATTGAGACAGGGGACTATATGATGGTTAATGATTTAATGATGAGAATTGTTAAATCTATTTTGTGTTTTAAGCAAGGAAAACATAGTGAATTGGATGATTGCAATATTTGTAAATTGATTGATTCTAATCAATACGCTGATTTAAAATTTATTTATCCTCAGGGAAATGTTATCAAGAAAGAACAATTATTAGAAATTAAAAAGGCATTTAAAACGACTTCTTTAAATCAATATCGTATTTATGTTATTTTTGATTCAGAGTATTTGAATGCTTCTGCTGCTAATACAATTTTGAAATTTTTGGAGGAGCCAGAACAAGGGGTTATTGCTTTTTTAGTAGCTAAAAATCGATATCAAGTATTAGAAACATTAGTTTCTAGGTGTCAAATTTTAACTCTTTCTAATTGTTTAGATAGAGAACTTGATCCAAAAGTATATGAATTTCTTCAACGTATTGTTACTAATTCTGATTTTTATTTGGATTTTAAAGATATATTGACTCTTTATATGCCAGATAAGAATACTTCCAAATTATTGTTAGATGATTTAGAATTTTATTTGCATCAATTGTTACTTTTTAAGACAAATTCTATTTCCGAATTAAAGTGTGCAGAACTTTTTACAAATTTGTCTAAAAATAGTATAATAAAGTATATTTCAATATTAGAAGAGGAAAAGGAAAAATTGATATATAATATTAATTATCGACTTTGGTTAGATCATTTATTAGTTCGTTTTTTGGAGGTGCTTACATGATAGATGTAATAGGTGTTTTACTGGATTCTGGTCAGAATATTTGTTATTATTCACCACAGAATTTAGTTTTGAATAAGGGACAAGCAATTATTGTTGAGACGGATAACGGAGTCCAATTGGGAACTGCTATTACGGAAATTTATCCAGAAAAAAAGGAAAATTTAGTGTTGCCATTGAAAAAGGTAGTTAGAGTAGCTAGTTCTGATGATTTGTCTAGAGATGAAAAATTAAAAATGGAAGCAGAGGATGCTTTGAAAGTTGCAAAAAGATATGTAAAAGAGCTTGGTTTGGATATGAATTTTGTTGATGCTCATTATACTTTTGAAAAAACTCAGTTATTTTTTTCTTTTGTTGCAGAAAATAGAGTTGATTTTCGTGAACTTGCTAAAAAACTTGCTCAGCGTTATAAAACTAGAATAGAGCTTAGGCAAATCGGTGTTCGTGATAAAGCTAAAAGAGTAGGTGGTTTGGGACCTTGTGGTTTGTTTTTATGTTGTAATACTTTTCTAACTGATTTTAATAGTGTTTCTATTAATATGGCTAAAAATCAATTTCTTGCTTTAAATCCGTCTAAAATTAATGGGGTATGTGGAAGACTTTTATGTTGTTTGAATTATGAAAATGAAACTTATAGTTATTTAAAGGAAGGGTTACCTCCAGTAGGGACGATAGTGAAAAAAGATGAAGGGACTGGAAAAGTCGTTTCAGTGAATATCTTTCATAGAACTTATCAGGTTGATTTTGGTAATAAAGGAATTATAGAGTATTGTGAGGATCAATAAAAAAATGAATGATGTTGTGTTATCTAGTATTGTTGGATTTCCAGATTTGAAGATATATCAAGCTAAAAATTTTTTTCGAGTAACGAGTGATACTTTGGCTTTAGCTAATTTTATTGTTGTTAATCCTAGTGATAAGAAGATATTAGATATTGGTACAGGACTTTGTGCAATTCCATTGGTTTTGTGTACAAAATGGCATGTAAATGTTACAGGTGTTGAAATTGATTCTGATATAGTTCATCTCGCAAAAAAGTCAGTTTGCTATAATAAGTTAGATAAAAATATTGAAATTATTCATCAAGATATTAGAGATTATGCTTCTTGTTGTGCTCCTAATATTTATGATATTATTGTTTCTAATCCTCCATATTATGATGTTAGACAAGGATATTTGAATTCTAATTCTAGTATTAATAATGCAAGACATAATGTTACTTTGCAATTAGAGGATATTATTTCTATTTCTTCTAAATTACTAAGGGATAAAGGGAAATTGGTATTAGTTTTTACTGTTGATCGTCTTTTAGAAGTATTTTCTCTTTATCAGCAATATCATTTTGCTATTAAAAGAGTTCAATTTATTTATGGTGGACTTGATAAGCATTCTAAAACTTTTTTAATAGAGGGAACAAAAAATGGTAGAAGTGGTATGAAGGTATGTCCGCCACTTATATTATAAAAAAAGAAAGGAGTTAGTGATATGAGTCAAAAAAGTTATAATAATACAGCTAGTTTATATTTAATTCCAACACCTATTGGAAATTTAGATGATATTACTATTCGAAGTTTGAAGATGCTTAAAATGGTTGATTATATATTATGTGAAGATACTAGGACTACAGGTAGTTTATTAAAAAAGTATGATATAAAGAATAAGCTTGTTAGTTGTCATGAGTTTAATGAAGACATTGTAAAAGAAAAAGTAGTACAGGATTTAAAATTGGAAAAAAATATAGGATTAGTTACAGATCAAGGGACTCCAATTATTAGTGATCCTGGTTATAAAATTGTTTTAGAAGTTCTTAAATATCATTTCAATGTTGTTGGGTTACCAGGTGCTACAGCTTTTGTTCCTGCATTGATTTCTTCTGGTCTTCCTCCTGCTCCTTTTTTATTTTATGGTTTTTTAAATTCTAAAGATTCTAAACAGAAAAAAGAATTGGAATTATTAAAAAATTATAATGTAACTATGATTTTTTATGAAGCACCTCATCGTATTGAAAAGACATTACATAATATGTTAGAGGTATTTGGAAATCGTAATATTAGCTTAAATAGAGAAATTTCTAAGTTGTATGAGGAAATTTATCGTGGTAGTATTTCCCAGGTTTTAGGTGAACTTGATGTGATAAAAGGAGAGATGGTACTTGTTGTTGAGGGAAATCATGAGTTAAGAGAATATGATGATTTGACTATTTTTGATCATATTTTACTTTATTTAGATGATGGTTTTACAGAGAAAGAGGCTATTAAAATTGTTGCTCAAGAGCGGAATATGAAAAAGGGAATTGTTTATCAAGAGTATCATAGTAGAAAGGGTGAGAAAAAATGAAGTTGGTAGTAGGTCTTGGAAATCCTGGCGATGATTATATCAATACTAGGCATAATACTGGTTTTTATTTACTCGATTTGTATTTAGAATCTAAAGGATTAGTTCATTATAAGAATAAATTTAATGGAGAGTATATTGTTGCAAAGGTGAATAATGAGAAGGTTATTTTTTTAAAACCACAGTCTTTTATGAATTTATCAGGTGAAGTTGTACGAAAATTTGTAGATTTTTATAAAATAGAGATTGATAATATTTTTATTATTCATGATGATTTGGATCTTCCACTTGGTAGTTTTAAGTTAAAATCAACAGGAAGCAGTGGAGGTCATAATGGGTTAAAAAATATAGAGACTCATTTAAATACAAAAAAATATAAACGATTAAAAATAGGTATTTCTCATGTTGATAAAGAGGATACCATTGATTATGTGTTAGGGAAATTCACGAAAGATGAACAAGAAATTTTAGAAAGATTAAGTATCATAGTAGGAAATATTTTAGATGATTATTTTGAAATCGACTTTGATGCTTTGATGAATAAATATAATCGAAAGCTTGGGTGATGTGTTATGAGCGTTTTTACTGATTTAATTAAGATTCCTAAAGAAGAAAGCATGGGTATTATCAATCTTACCGATGAGTTTTTTTGCGTTTATTTGAATACGTTATTAGAGAAAAATTGTGAAAATATATTAGTTGTTGTAAACTCTTTATTTGAGGCTAACAAGCTTTATAAAAGTCTACAAGTATTTACTAATCAAGTAGCACTTTTTCCAATGGATGATTTTTTAACTAGTGAGGCTATTGCTATTAGTCCTGATTTACAAATGGTACGAATGGAGACTTTAATTCATCTTTCACTTGGAAAAAGAAAAATTGTTATTACTAATTTAATGGGATTTTTACGTTATTTACCATCTCCAAATGATTTTTCTAAATGTTTGGTTCAGTATCATATTGGGGATGAGATTACGCCTCAATCTTTCATTTCATTTCTTTTAAAGCTTGGTTATCATCGTGAAACAATGGTTACACAAACAGGTGAGTTTGCAGTACGAGGATTTGTTATTGATATTTTTCCTGTTACTTATGATTTTCCTATTCGAATTGAGTTTTTTGGGGATGAAATAGATGAAATTCGTAGTTTTCATCCTGAGAATCAAAGATCTATTGAAAAATTAGAACGAATTACTATTTATCCTTGTTGGGAATTTATTGTAGATCAAGAAGTAGAAGAGAATATGCAAAAACAAAAGTATTTACCAGAGTTTTTAAAGAAAGTTTTTTCTATTCAGGATTATCTTGAAAATCCTATTATTATTTATAAGGATTATTCACAATTAGAAATTAGTGAGCGAACACTTCGTGAAGAAATAAGTGTATATCATGATTCTAAAGATAAAGATTATTTGTATCATTATATGTTTTATTTAAAAGATCTTAGAAAAAATCGGGAATATTATTATATGAATATTGATAATTTACTTTCTAAGAAAAAAATTCCTATTTTAGATTTTAATATTCGTACAGTTCCTTTATTTTATGAAGATATTGATGCTATTTCTCAGTATTTGAGGAAGAATTATGATGCTAAAAATACAGTTGTTATATGTTTAAATGAGAATCAGATTAAATATTTATCTTCTAAACTGCAAATTCCATTTGTTCTTTCTGATGAGAATCATATTCAAGTACAAAAAATTAATATTATTGAGAAACCTATTGATGAGGGATTTATTTATGAAAATTATATTTTTATTTCACAAAATGAACTTTATCATGAGAAAAAACAAGAAAGAAGAGTAAAATCTAGTTTTAAATATACGACAAAGATTAAGGATTTCAAAAAGTTGGAAGTTGGAGATTATATTGTGCATGATGTTCATGGGATTGGAATTTATAATGGAATTCGTGTTCTTTCTCAAGGCGGAGTTTGTAAAGACTATTTAGAGATTCTTTATAAAAATAATGATAAGCTTTATATTCCAGTTGAAAAAATAGATTATTTATATAAGTATACGGGAAAAGAGGGGAGTGTACCTGCTATTCATTCATTAAATGGTAATGAATGGGAAAGAACAAAAAGACGTGTGTCTCAAAAGATTGCTGATATGGCAGAAGCGTTATTAAAACTTTATGCAGAGCGTGAAAGTTTGCGGGGGTTTGCCTTTTCTAAAGATAGTTCTATGCTTTTAGAGTTTGAAAGGGATATTCCTTTTGATCTTACAAAGGATCAAAGGCTTGCTATTAAACAGATTAAAGCTGATATGGAACGACCTCAACCGATGGATCGTCTTTTATGCGGGGATGTTGGTTTTGGTAAGACTGAGGTTGCTTTTGTTGCAGCATTTAAAGCAATTTTAGATTCTAAGCAAGTTTTATTTTTATGTCCAACTACTATTCTTTCTAATCAACATTATGAGAATGCTTTACGAAGGTTTCAACATTTTCCTGTCTCTATTGCTGTTTTAAATCGTTTTACTTCTTCAAGGGAAGTAAAACGTGTCATTCAGGGGTTGAAGGATGGAACGATTGACTTAGTTTTTGGTACGCATCGTTTATTAAGTGATGATATTAAACCATCTAATTTAGGTCTTTTAATTATTGATGAGGAACAACGTTTTGGTGTAGCTCATAAAGAAAAAATGAAACAATATAAAACAAATGTTGATGTTCTTACTTTAACTGCTACTCCTATTCCTAGAACGTTGCAAATGTCTATGACAGGTATTCGAAGTCTTTCTTTAATTGAGACAGCTCCTGTTAATCGATACCCTGTTCAAACTTATGTAGTAGAAGAGAATAAGCAAATTATTAAAGATGCAATTTATAAAGAACTTTCTCGTGGTGGTCAAATTTTTTTACTTTATAATCGAGTAGAGTTAATTGAGAGAAAGGCAAAAGAAATTTCAAATCTTGTTCCTGATGCTAGGATTACTGTTGCACATGGACAAATGACAAAAGTTCAACTTGAGAATAAAATGATAGATTTTATTAATCATTCCTATGATATTTTGGTTTGTACTACTATTATTGAGACAGGAATTGATATTCCAAATGTAAATACTTTGATTATTTTAGATGCTGATCGATTTGGTCTTAGTCAATTATATCAAATAAGAGGTCGTGTAGGACGAAGCAATCGTTTTGCATATGCTTATTTAATGTATCAACCATTTAAAGTACTTACAGAGACTGCTGTTAAGAGACTTAATGTTATTAAAGAGTTTACGGAGCTTGGAAGTGGTTTTTCCATTGCTACTCGGGATTTATCTATTCGGGGAGCTGGTGATATTTTAGGTCGTGAACAAGCTGGATTTATTGACAGTATTGGTATTGATTTATATTTAAAACTTTTAAATCGTGAGGTTTTGAGACGTCAAGGAAAAGAAGGTGTAGAAGAAGATGATTCTATGGATGTTAATCCACTTATGAATGTGTCAACGCATATTGATGATAGTTATGTTAAAGATGAAGATATAAAAATTGAAATTCATCGCTTAATTAATACTATTGATAGTAAAAAACGTTTGGGACAAGTAGTTGTAGAGTTAGAAGATCGATTTGGAAAAATTAATGAAGATATGCTTGTTTATATGTACGAAGAGTGGTTTGAAAAGTTGGCTTGTAGGATTCCTGTTAAAAATTTTAGACAAAATAAGAATTCTATTGAGTTGTCTTTTTCTAAAGAAATAATAGAAAAATTGGATATGGAGCAATTGTTTGTAGATGCTTGTAATATTTCTATGATGTTTCGATTTAAAACTTTAGGTGATATATTGATTATTGTTCTTGATACTATTAAACTTGATAAACATCCTATTTATTATTTATGTGATTTATTAGAAAATATAGATAATCATTTAAAAAATATTGACTAAAAAAATAATGCTTGGTATTCTTTTAATAACTAATAAGCAAAGCTTATTAGTCTAGGGTTTAATAACTAATAAGCAAAGCTTATTAGTCTAGGGTTTAATTCCCCGTTGCTTGCAACGTAAGGCCGAATGTAGTATCATAGATACGGAATGAGG
>CAZWXX010000042.1:0-9607 GCA_964637865.1 uncultured Muribaculaceae bacterium
ATGTTGAAGATATAGAAAAATTAGTTGACAGCAAAAAATAATATATAGTTTGTAAACAAAGAAAAAGATTGTAGAGAAAAACAAGTGTTTAATTGGAAGAAAGAAACAATAAAAAAGAATATCTTTTTAATATTATCAATTATTTCGACTTTTATATTTATTGCAGGAGTTATGTGCTCTATAATGGGAGAAGATAGTCCAGTTAAATTTATAATAAATAAAAGCCTAATAAAATTAGTAGTACCACCTGCATTAGTATTTTTTATAAAGTTGGCTTTATATAGAAATTGTAACAAATTCATAGAAGAAGATACAAAGTAACTCCCCAATTATAATTTATAAAGGAAAGATAAGATATGAGTTTAACAATAAATATATATTATACTGGTAAAAATGGTAGTGTCAAAGAATTTGCTAACGAAATGATATCGAAAGGAATTGTGAATCAGATTCATAATGAAAAAGGAAACAAAAGATATGAGTATTTTTTCCTGAAAACGATGCGAAAACAGTTTTGTTAATTGACTGTTGGGAAAACAAAGAGGCATTAGATTTGCACCATAAATCCCCAATGATGGAACAGATAGCAAAATTAAGAGAAAAATATAACTTAAAGATGAGGTTTGAACAATATAAAGAAATTTCAAAAGATAATCAAGATTTTGAAACAGTAATTAGAAACCGTACCGCCACAAGAAAATTTAAAGATCAAAAAATAGAAGAGGAAAAAATATATGTTGCAACTTCAGAAGAAGCATTAAGAAAAATAGATGAAATAAGTCCTTGTAGATATGGAGCAAAAACAGTTTTAATTGTTTGTAGTGATAAGAAAGTAGCATGGACGAAAGAAAATGATTCAACTTATGAAATGGATGCTTGCATAGTGGCAACTCATTTGATGTTAGAAGCCACCCATATTGGTATTGATAATATATGGACTGAAATGTTTGATAAAGAAGAATTAAAAGAAGAATTTGAATTAGAAGATAATATAGAACCTATTTACTTAATACCACTCGGATATGTTGCAGATGATTATACAGGCAATCCATTACATAATAAGAGAAAAGCCTTAAAAGATATAGTGGAGTTTATATAAATTACAAGTTTAGGAGTGAAAAATTATGGCAATGTGGAATCCTTGGCGAGGCTGTAAAAAATGTAGTGATGGATGTTTACATTGCTATATTCGTAAGGGTGACTCCAAAAGAAATGTGAATACTGAGAACATAGTAAAGACAAAAGATTTTGATAAACCAATTGAAAAATTAAAAAATGGTGAGTTTAAAATGAAATCTGGAATTGTCTATCTATGTTTCTCTACTGATTTCTTAATCGAAGAAGCAGACGAGTGGCGAAATGAGTGTTGGAAAATGATAAAGATGCGACAAGATTGTACTTTTCTATTTCTAACCAAAAGAATAGACAGATTTATGAAATGCATTCCTAGTGACTGGAACGATGGATACGATAATGTAGTTGTATGTTGCACAGTCGAAAATCAAAAAAATGCAGATGATAGGTTATCTATATTTAAGAACTTACCAATCAAACATAAATGTATTACAGCCCAACCATTATTAGAGAAAATTGATATTGAAAAATATCTTGAACCAATTGAACTGGTTGTAGTAGGGGGAGAATCTGATACAAATGCTAGAGAGTTTTATTATGACTGGGCATTAGATATTAGGAAGCAATGTATCAGAAAAAATGTTAGTTTTGAATTTAGACAATGTGGTACTTATACAATAAAAGATAAAAAACGATATACAATAAAAACAAAAGATTTGTGCAAACAAGCAAAACTAGCAAATATTGATTATAAAAGAAATCACTAAATTAGAATTTAAAGAGGAGTTAAGATATGAAAAAATCATATATTATAAGACAAATTTTTCTGGCTTTCATTGCGCTTATGTTTTTATTTTGGGCTTTTTTTCAAAATGGATGGTGGGCAAGAATAATCATTACTCCATTTTTGATATGCTCATTTTCTGTTATGATGGAAAAAATATTTTTCATACTTAATAAAGTAAGATTTTCAAATATTTTTAAATGCATTTTTCGGATAAGTTTTTTTATTTATGTTTTTGGCTTTTTATCATACATGTTTTATTATGCAATAACAAATAAAAACTATTCAATCTTAATAGTAGTAGCATTATTTTTATCATTTACTATTCACTTTTTTAAAAAGTCATTTTTTCATAAAGATGACAAACACTAAAGCAGATTTTCAAAAAAACTACTTTTTCATTTATAAGGAAATTGCTTTGCAAAACAATAAAAGTATTGATAAACAAATGTACGTATAGTATATTGTTGATGTGAACAAGAGTACGGCTTCTACTGTCGGAATTGAAGCCTATGGAGACTAGTGGTTACACTATCAATGAAGTAGGAAACCTAGGAGGTAACGACTGGGATGAATAAAACTTGTTTTATTCTTTTGTTCTAGTATAATGAATAGTGTAAATAGAACAAAAAATAGTAATCTGAAAGCGAGATGAGATTATGAATAATTTTGATACTTTGGAAAAATTGACATATTATTTAAAACAGGCAAATTGTTATGGAGAGTATAACTATTGCTTTACTGCTCAAAAACAAGAAAAAGTCTATTCAGCATTAATGGGTATTTTTGGTGGAGCGTTAGGAATGGATTTAGTTTTAAAATCATTAAGATAATTTAAAAAAAATAAGGAAGAATATAGTTTTAAAATGGCTAATAAAATTAAAAATATTGATTATCACGAAGCAAATTTGAATGATTTTATAGAATGCTATAAGTAATTTAAATTACACTTTGAAAGTGAGGGGTAGAATATAAAGCATTAGTTTATAAAGTATCAAAAGTAAAAAGACTAATCTCAATCGAAAAATTGGAGCAAGAAGGAAAAATAAAAGAATAGGATTATGGAATTATTATAGAAATTCGTAGATTTGAAATTTATAATAATGTTAAATAAATTACAATTCGTAAGTTGGATAAAAATAAAAACACATCCTTATGTATTCAATAATTGGGCTAACTTTTATAAAGGAGAAATTGTATCTAATACTATACTAAATGTAAACTCGTTGGAAAAACTAATAAATAAATAAATTTACAACTAGAAAGAAATCTATTTACAGCGCTTTTTTCTTAACTTTACCCAGCCTACATATGGTGTGATTTGGCATATTCAAAGTACCGTGCTCACTATACTTTTTAAATAAATCGACTAATGAATTTAAATACAATTCATAATTTGGTTCATTAGCTTTAGGAGCATAGGAAGCAGAAAAGTTTAACCCTATAAATTGTTCCATATTTAATTGATAAGGATTCTCAAATATTTTTACTGTATATTCATCAAAGAAATCATCAAAAATACCTGCATTTTTTTCAATACCACCACTAGATCCTACATATCTAGGACAATAGTGTTCACTCAATTTAGAAATAGCATTGATAACTTCCGACGAATAGTCTCCATGATTATATAAAATAGCAACATAACGATCTTCTTTTAATATCCGATTACATTCTGCAAGGAATTTTTCAACATCAAACCAATGAAATGCTTGTGCTACTGTAATCAAATCGATACTATGATTGGGTAATGTTGTTTCTTCTGAAGTTCCATAAATACTGATGAATTTCGTTCTATTTTGTAATTCATATTCGGCTTTTTGCCTCATATCATAATTTGGTTCCACTCCATATACTCTAAATCCCGCATCTAATAATAATTTTGAAAATTTACCTGTGCCACTTCCTATATCTGCAATAACACTATCCTCAGTTAAATGTACTTCATCTATTAAATAATGGATAGATTCTTTTGCATAATTTGGTCTATATTTAGAATAATCATTAGCCATACCATTAAACTTATAAATATTAGTCATATAAATTCCACCTCACATAAAAATATGTCCTTATTCTATCACAAATAAGTAAAAAAAAACACTTTTAGTATTTATTAGATAGCAAGTTTATGTTATATTATATATGTTAGGTGAAAAGGAAGCAATATGCCGATTTAGTTTAGCGGTAAAACAGGCCCTTGGTAAGGGTCAGAGGACATTTCGACTATGTCATTCGGCACCATTTGAAAATCGAAAAGAAAATATAACTTATCATATTTTCTTTTTTAATATAGAGGAGAAGAAGATGGAGTACTTAGATATTTATGATGAAGAAGGAAATTATTTAGGAAAGGAAAAAAGAAGTATTGTCCACAAAAAAGCACTATGGCATAAAACAGTACATTGTTGGCTATACGATAAGTTTGGAAATATTTACTTTCAAATTAGAAAAGACAAAGAAAAACTATATACAACAGCATCAGGACATGTTCAAGCAGGAGAAACAGTAAAAGAAGCATTTGGTCGAGAAATCAAAGAAGAAATCGGAATTGATATTTGCTATGAAAAAGCAACTTTAGTAAATATTGTTCCATTCAAACTAGATAGAGAAGATGGATTCCGCGATCGAGCATTTGCTAATGTCTATGTTTGTATTTATGAAGGAAAGGAAGAAGACTTTGATTATGATAAAGAAGAACTTGCAGGACTTGTTCGCATAAATACAAAAGAAACCTTAGCACTTTTAAAAGAAGGAAAAGGCAGTATTTCTGGTATTGTGATAAAAAAAGATAAGAAAACAGAAATGAAAGAAGAAGAGATTGATTTTACAGATTTTTTAGTAAATAAAGGAGAAGACGTTCTTTCAAAATATCAACGTGTATTAGAAGAAGTAATTCGTCTTCAAAAATAAAAAGGGCACCTTTCGTGTCCTTTTAAAAATGTTTTTTAGTAAACTGTAAGGTACTATAATTATAACGCTTTACTTTTGTAAAACGCGAGTCCTGATTAAAAATTCCGATATCTCGAATGACTGTAGTAGCACTCTCAGGCGGAGTATAAATATCCCTTTCCTCCATTTTTTTAAGTATCTTCTTCATCTTAGGATTGTCTTTAGAACCATGCTTTAAATAATAAGGATTTTTATGTTCATAGTCTTGAAGCAAATCATAATAACACCGCTTATTTCCATGCTTATTTTTATAACAGTTCTTGTTAACATCAAAGGGATATAACATAACGAGTTTTTTAGAAAGACCAACCATCACTTTCTCTAGTTCCACTTTAGCATGAAAATTATTGTCTGCTTTATAAATATCTGCAAGATGTGCCATAAGATACCCATAGAGATTACTCTTATTTTGATCCTTTAGACTAGGATTAATATAAAAAGATTGAATAATTGCATCAAGTAAACGATAAGATGCTTTCACTGTGTTATTCGCAAGATTAATACAAATGGTACTTTTGTCAACTTCATCTTGATAATCTAAATTGGTCATCAATAAAGAAGAGGTATTTTGAGCGATAGTAGGTTGCAGACGAATTAATAAATATAAAGTCTTCATCGCATTTACATCATGTATTTTAGAAAGCTCTATCATCTTCTTTTGAATGCAAAGAGCATCTTCCTGTAAAATTCCACTTTCTATAATAGTTTTAATTTCATAATAATAATTTCTTGACATTGGCTTCTCCTTAAAAACAACCCTTATTATAAAGAAAAACTTGAAAAAATACAAGAAATAGGTATGAAAAATGAGAAAGAATATCAATATAAAAGTAAGGAGATGAATTTATGCAAGAAAACTATGAAGTAGTACCGAATATGATTACAGGAAAGGACTTAGATTATCTATCTGACATGTTCAACTGGAATCTTTCTTCCTACAAGAAACTAAATAATTGTCTAGACCAAGTGCAAGAAAGCAATGTCAAAGAAATAATTTCTCGTGCGAGTGAAATGTTTCATGAAAATGCCCAAACGATACTAAATATTTTAAATGAAGGAGGAGCCAATGAATAATAATAACAAAATAGCAAATCCAAAAGTAGAAGTACCAAAAGGAATGAAGTTAAATGATAAAGACTACCTAGGAGATTTACTATCTTCTCTAAAGTGCATGGAAAAGGACTATGTAGTAGCAATGACAGAAGCAAGTAATGAACATCTATATGAAAGTTACAAGAAAATGTTTTTAAGTATTGCCGAAATGCAAAGAGAAGCATTTGAATTATCGTTTCAAAAAGGATGGTACACTCTAGAAAAAGGGGAAAGTACCAAAATAGAAGAAAAAGCACAAAAACTAGGAATGGAACTTTCTGAATTGAACCAATAATATAAAAATAAAGAGAAATCCAACGATAAGGATTTCCTTTTTATTTTTTCTGGTATTTGCAAGATACTTTACTTTTTTTAAAGGAGAAATTTGTGTAAACTGATCAATTTTTCTATAGAATAAGCTTCTACTCGTTCATTTTTAACATAAAAAATATTTGGTAATAACACATTTTCCATCACAAGTCCATCCAAATCACATGCCTTTTGATATAATACACCTTTTTCTTCGTAAGATAGGTTATCTAATGCTTTAATGAAACGATTCCCATCTTCATAAAGAGTACTCATTCCTCTTTGCTCATGAAATAAGTGGAAAGAATGAATATCTAAGTTGCGAAAACTTTCGCACTTCATAAAGTTCCCCCTCTTTTTGATTTTGCTATATTATAAAGGAAAAATACGGAAAAGTAAAGAAAAAAACTTTTCCCATAATTTCCCATAATTGTTTGATAATTCTTTGATAATTGCTTGATACAATGGGTACATCAAAAGGAGATGATGCCAATAAGATAAAAAATATCAAGAACAAATAAAATATGTTGAAATACCCAATAATGCTATTAATATAAATGTAAGAAGAGGAGGTGTTATATAGAAATAGAAAAATAAAAAAAATAGTGATATACTATTAATAGGTGAAGTATTATGTATACAATTTGTTTAGCAGAAGATGAAAAAGATTTATCGAATTTAATAAAAGCATATCTAGAAAAAGCAGGCTACCAAGTGGTAACATTTGAAAAAGGAGGGGAAGCAATAGACTACATTGGGAAGCCCTGCAATCTATGGATTTTAGATATTATGTTAGGAGATGATATCAGTGGATACGATGTAATCAAGGCTATCCGAGAAAAAGATTCTCATGTACCAGTAATATTCACATCAGCAAGAGATCAAGACTTGGATAAAATTCTAGGTTTAGAACTAGGAAGCGATGATTACATTACAAAACCTTATTCTAGTAAAGAACTCGTTTTAAGAGTAAATAATATTATCAAACGAGTTTATAAAAATAAAAACGTACTTATTACTTATAAAGATTACATAATTGATGAAGAAGAACGAATAGTAAAAGAAGATAACAAAGATATTATTCTTACAACTCTAGAATTTGATTTATTGCTACTATTCGTAAAAAATGAAAGAAAAAGCTTTTCGAGAGAGGAGATTCTAAACTCTGTATGGGGAGATGACTATTTTGGCTCAGATAGAGTCGTGGATGATTTGGTTAGAAGACTCCGAAAGAAAATGCCAAAACTTAAAATCTCTGCAATTTATGGTTACGGGTATCGACTATGAAATCGATGACATCGAAATTATCAAGACAACTCCTATGCCTAATCGCATCAGCATTTGCTATTATCTTTATTGCACTAGGAGTCATAATTCCCAAATCCCTAATGCCTGTTGCAGAAGAAAATATTTATAACTATCTAAGAGAACCATTAGAATTAATTGAATCTAGTACAAAAACAGATTTATTAAATACGGAAGTCGGCTATTTATATATTGTAAATGACTCTATTATTGCCAGTGAAAATATTTATGATATTATTAAAGTCAAAGATCCTAAAGTTCTTTTAAAAAAACTAACCAATAACTATGGAAAATTTGACTATCAACATAACACCTATTATTATTATACAATTAGAAAAGATACGGTTGTGAAAGTGGCAATTAGCAATGACACTTATATTAACCGAACAAAAGCCAAAATTTTAGGTGCAATACTGCCAATTATTTTGGCAACCTTTCTCATAATATCTTTAATACTAATTATATGGAGTGGTTTTATTGTAAGAAAAATAGAAAAACTCAAGAATAAAATTGATAATATTGATAATGATGATTATAACCATAAAGTGGATTTTGAAGTGGATGACGAGATGCGTTCATTAGCACTCGCTATTGAAGATATGCGAATTACTCTTAAGAACCAGGAAGAGTATCGTAATCAAATGTATCAAAACATATCACATGATTTTAAGACACCTCTCACCGTTATAAAATCTTATGTGGAAGCTGTCCAAGATGGAGTAGAAGAAAAAGAAATCGCTCTAAAAGTAATTGGAGAGCAAACAGGGAAACTAGAACAAAAAGTACACTCACTTCTTTACTTAAATAAACTAGATTATCTCAAAGATTCTAAAAATTTAGATATTGTTTTAGTAGATATGAAAAAAATTCTAGAAGAAGAAATATCGAAATTTAAATTCCAAAGAAAAGATATTAAATTTATTCTAGAAATGGATAAAAGATCAAAGTATTATGGAACAGAAGAACATTGGGAAACTATATTAGATAATCTACTAGGGAATTTTATGAGATATACAAATACAACAATAAAGATAACTGCAAAATCAAATAAAATTATATTATATAATGATGGAGCCAATATCGACAGTGATTTACTAAATGGAATTTTTACTCCGTTCCGTAAAGGAATCAAAGGAGAATTTGGCTTAGGATTATCCATTGTCAAAAAGACTTTAAATATGTTAGGTTATGATATCATCATAAAAAATGAGAAAAAAGGTGTATCATTTATCATTACAAAAGGAATTCCAAAATAGAATTTCTTTTTTTGGTTATACTAAAAGTGGTGAGAATATGAAAATATTAATAACGGGAGCAACAAGTGGTATTGCCTATGAAGTAGCAAAACAACTAATAAAAAAAGGGCATACACTTTACTTAGGTAGCAAAACAGAAAAAGAAAGAGATTATTTAAAAGAAAAATTAAAGCAAGAACACTTAGATGCCATTTGCTTAAAACTAGATGTAACAGCAGAAAAAGACCTAAAAAAAATAGAAAATATAGAGCTAGATTGTCTAATAAATCATGCAGGAATCGGAATAGGGGGAAGCATTTTAAATACAGATATTAAAGATTTAAGAAAAGTATATGAAACAAATATTTTTGGAAACTTTGAACTATTACAAAGAGTTTATCATAACATGATTAAAAAAAATAAAAGAGGCAAGCTATTGATTACTTCTAGTTTAGCAGCCTCCCTTCCATTTCCGTATTTAGGCTTTTATACCTCCTCAAAAGCAGCAATTTCACAACTGGCTTTCACAATGAGAAAGGAATTGAAAATACTAAATCCTAATATTTCAATTTCTTTAATTGAACCAGGAGCTTACCATACTGGATTTAACCAAGTGATGATTGATAACAAAGGGAAATTGCTTTGGGAGAATGAAAAAATAGAAGAGCAGAGTATAACGAGACTACAAAGAAATTTATTTGCCTTGATAGAAAAAAGAAATTTATCATCTATTGTAAGAAAAATAGAAAGAGAAGTAGAAAAAGAAAAACCAAAATTTAAAATCCGTGCTCCATTAGTTCAAAGAATAGGAACAAAACTTTATGTATTATTTTTTAAATAAGAAATGAATAATTAATAC
>CAZWXX010000043.1:0-9501 GCA_964637865.1 uncultured Muribaculaceae bacterium
TCATAAAGTATCTTCCTTTATGTCCTTTTCTTTTTCTATCATCGCAAAAAAAATGTTCAGTTTACACTCAACATTTCTTATTTTTTATAATCTTTTTTACTTTACTTCTGTTACTTTTTTTACACTTTTTTTAATATCTGCAATATAGAAGTGATAAGTTGTTCTAATAAATAAATAGATTGGTAATGCTACAATGATTCCTAAAACTCCTGCTAGACTACCCCCAATTGTTACTACAATAACAGTAACTAAAGCATTGACATTATTGGTTTTACCATATACTCTGGGAGATATTACATAGCCATCTAGTTGTGGAAAAATAAGACAGATGAGTCCTGTAGCAAGAAAGGTTGGTGTTGAGACTACACTGGCTGTTATTACTGCTATAATATTTGTGATGAGTCCCCCAAAGTATGGTATTACGGTGGTTACACAAGCAAGAATTCCAAGTAAAAGCCAGTTTGGATGTCCTACTACAAAGAAAAGAAGAGAATATTCAATTAACTGTATTAGCATAAAAATAGATAATCCTTTGATATAGTTGCCTATTTCTATATCTACTGCTTTAAAATAGCGGTATGCCTTTCCTTTGATATTTTTCAAGAAATTAGACACTGACTTTCTGATTTTTCCCATATCTACTAGGAAATAAATCCAGGCAATAAAACCTACGATGAACGATCCTACAAAGCCAAGAGATTTGGCAAGGATATCCATCGTTCCATCTGAGACGATTTTTCCAATACTACCAATTGCTTCATTTAAAAAGTCTGCAATTTTTCCTTCGATATTTCCAAGATTTAAATCAAACTTTGTACTAATATCTTCAAAGACTTCTACAATCATTTTTGAAAGTAAGACTAATTGATCGTAGATTAGTGGTAGAGTAATGGCAAGCAGAGCACTGAGAACTAATACGACTGCTAAAACGATTACAGTAACAGCAAGCCCATGACGAACTCCTTTTTCTTCTAATTTTAGTACTATAGGATAAAGAGCATAAGCACATCCAAAAGCAATAATAAATGGCATCATGATTTTTATTATTGTACTCACATAAGACCACCAAGTTGTGATATTCATAGCTAGTAGTAGAATAAATAGTGATAAAAGAGTAATATTTAATAGTCGATAATTCAGTTTATTTTCCATAATTTTACCTTTCTAGTAGAATAGTGGTAGGTCCAATATTAGTAATATTTACTTTCATATCAGCACCAAACACACCTTTTTCTACTTTTGTATATTTTTCTAATTCTTCACAAAATAGCTTATATAGTTTGAAAGCTTCTTCTGATTTTAGCGCTTTTATATAACTAGGACGATTCCCTTTGCTTGTTTCTGCATATAATGTAAATTGCGAGATTGCGAGTATTTCTCCTTTTGTTTCCAAAAGAGATAGATTCATTACATTATTAACATCGGGAAAAATTCTAAGGTTTACTACTTTTTTAGCAAGATATTCTATTTTTTCTTTATTATCCCCTTCTGTAAATCCAATTAACAAAACCACTCCATGGTTTATTTTTCCTGTTACTTTATTTTCTACTATTACACTTGCTTCCGCACTTCTTTGCACTAGTACTCTCATCGTTGTATCCTTTCTACTTTTTCTATATATGGCTGTTTATTAAATTCTACTAATAGTTTATTCAAATGATCTAGATTTCTTACATATACTTTCAATTCATAGGTAATTTCTCCCACTTTACTTATGGTGTGAATAGAGTCAACTGGAATATCTAGCATATTCGTTTTTTGAACTAAGTCTAGCATGTGATCTTTTGTTTCTGCTGTATGGATAATTAGGCAAGTTAAATACCGTTTATTTGTATTTTCATTCCAAACTACTTCTACATTTCTCTCTTCAAGAGAGGCTAAATTATGACAATTGCTTCGATGGACACTGATTCCATTTCCCATAGTGATATAGCCAATAATATCATCACCAAATACTGGGTTACAACATTGTGCAAGGTTTACTCTTACTTGATCAATCCCTGATACAATAATATCTGCATTTGCATCAATATTTTGGGTGCCAATTTTGGATACTTTTGGTTTCTTCTGTTCTTCTTTCGTAATGATATTGATAATAGTGTTTGGTGCATGTTTCCCATTTCCAATATTTAGATAAATTTCTTCGATATTATTTACTTTAATTTCATTGCAAATTTCTTCTATATTTTTGTCGGATAGAAATTCATTAAAAACTAGTTTTCGTTTGCGAAGTTCTTTTTCTAGACTATCTTTTCCTCTTTCTATATAAATTTCTCGTTCATTTTTTGCAAAAAAGGAACGAATTTTATTTTTAGTATGAGTGGTTTTGGCAATGTTTATCCACTCTTTGGATGGTTTAGAGGCTTTATTCGTATTTATTTTTACAATGTCATTATTTTGTAGTTTATAGTCTAGAGGTACAATACTATTATTTACAATTGCTCCTACCATTGTTTCTCCTACTTTTGTATGTACTTTGTAGGCAAAATCAATAGGAGTAGATCCTTTTGGTAATTCAATAATGTCCCCTTTCGGTGTAAAAACATAAATATTATCATTTAGGACTTCATCTTTTACAGAGTTTACAAATTCTTCACTGGATAGTTTATCACTGGATAGATCCATAATGGATTTAAAGAATTGTAGTTTTTGTTCTGTTGTTGATTGCATATTCGCTTTGGCATCTTTATTTTCTTTATAAGCCCAATGACTAGCAATTCCATTTTCGGCAATTTCATCCATTTCATAAGTACGAATTTGAATTTCAAACAAATATCCATCTAGTCCAAAAACAGTTGTATGAAGGGACTGATACATATTGGGTTTGGGCATGGCTACATAGTCTTTAAAACGATTCGGAAGTGGTCTAAATTTAGAATGAATAATTCCAAGGGCAACATAACACTCTTGTTCTTTTTCTACTAAAATTCTTAGGGCATGTAAATCATAAATATCACTGAATTTTCGTCCTTTATTTAATTTATTATAAATACTATAAATACTTTTGGCACGTCCTTTTATTTCATGATGAATATTGTGTTCTGTTAGAAGTGCCGAGACAATTTTTTGCATTTCCAAAACGGTTTTATCACGTTCTAGTTTAGAGATATTTAACTTTTCTGCAATATCATAGAAAACATCTGGTTTTAAATAGCGTAAGGATAAGTCTTCTAGTTCACTTTTTATTTTATGAATTCCCAAATGATGAGCGATTGGTGCTAAAATTTCTAAAGATTCTTTGGCTTTTATCTTTTGTTTTGCCTCAGGAAGTGCCCAAAGTGTTCTCATATTGTGAAGACGATCTGCCAACTTGATAATAATAACTCGAACATCTTCACTGATTCCTACAATAATTTTTTTATAGTATTCAATTAAATATTCATTTTCTGTTGAAAAGTTAATTTTAGATAGTTTCGTGACCCCTTGTACTAGCATTGTCACTTCTTTCCCAAAATATTTTTCCATTTCTTCTTTCGTGCAGTCGCAGTCTTCTAAAACATCATGCATAAGAGCGGCTTGAATCGTTGGAACATCGGCATATATATCAGTTAAAATATAGGCAACATTAAGGGGATGAATAATATATTCTTCCCCACTTTTTCGATATTGTCCTTTGTGTTTAGCATAGGCAAAGTCATAAGTTTTTTTTAATATTTCTAGGTTTTCTTTTGACTCTATATAAGTGCCTACTTTTTCGACTAGTTCTTCTACTGTTTGAATTTCTTTCTTTTTGGACATACTGCCACCCCTTTTCTTATTAGCAATTAATTCCTTTTATTTGCTTTTCTTCTACTTCGTCTTTATACACTTTCTTTTTCTTTGTTTTTGTTTTTCCAAGTTGTTTTCTTTCTAATAAGTAAAATATTACTGTTGCTATAAAGATAGATGAGTAAGTTCCTGATATTAGTCCGACTAACATCGCTAAGTTAAAGTTTAAAATTTCTTTTGAACCTAGGAATATTAAGGCTAATACTGGCAAAATTGTAGTAATGGAAGTGTATAGTGAACGTGTGAATGTTTCACGAATACTGATGTTTACTACTTCTCTTAATTTTAAATTATCTAGTTTTTCTGTCTTTTTCTGTAGATTTTCACGAATTCTATCGAAACAGACGATGGTATCATTAATAGAATATCCAATAATAGCAAGAATCGCTGCTATAAACATTACTGATATTTCTAAATGGAAAATGGCAAATACAGCAAATATTACGAAAACATCATGAATTAATGCTGTTACTGCTCCAACTGCATAACTTGGACGAAAGCGTACTGAAATATAGAGAATAATACCAATTATAGATAATAATACTGAAAAAACTGCATTTTTTGTTAGTTCTTCTTTTACAACATTAGAGACTACCCCAATATCTACCTTTGCTTGGTATTTATTTTCAAAATAAGTACTTACCTCATGAATACGCCCAGCATTTAATACATCTGAAATGCGAATACTTGCTTGGTCTTCTGATAATGTCATACTTCGATTATTTAATTTTAGGTTTTTTAAGTCTTCTTTTAGTTCTTTTTTCGTAAGTTTTTCACTAGTTTCTACAGTGATATTAGATCCTGCTTGATAATCAATACCGAGGTTAAATCCTTTTATACCAAACATTACTATTCCAAGGAAAATGATGATAGCAGATAATGCTGTTACTTTTTTAGCATGCTTTAAAAAATCTACTTTGGCAAATGGTATTTTCTTTACTTTTTCATTTTTACTTACATTTGGAATATCCTTTTTATCTACTTTGATGAAAGCCATCGTTTTCTCTTCAAAGAAGCCTGTTTTTACAAATAATCCTAGTAAGAATCTAGTTAGAACTACCATCGTAAACATCGTTACTGCAATTGTGATAATTAACATTGTGGCAAAACCTTTCACACTTGATTCGCCAAATATAAACATAATAATGGCAACTAATAAGGTAGTAGCATTAGAATCTATAATCGCTCTAAGGGATGATTTGGAACCTTCTTTATAAGCATGAGATAGGCTTTTACCTTTATATAATTCTTCTTTGATTCTCGAGAAAGTAATTACATTGGCATCTACCGCCATACCAATTCCAAGAACGAGCGCTGCGATTCCTGGAAGGGTTAATACTCCTCCTACTACCCAGAATACAGCAAAGACTAAGAATGAATAGATCATTACAGATATGGTAGATATGAAGCCTGCAAAATGGTACAAGCTAATTAACATGATAGCAATTAAACCAATTCCTATGATTCCAGCAACAAGTGTTTTTTCTAGTGTTGCATCTCCAAAGGATGCTCCTACTGTTTTAGATGATATTTCTGTCAATTTAGAAGGAAGAGAACCAGAGTTAATTAAATCTACTAAATTATTAACTTCTTCTTCTGTGAAGTTACCTTGAATAATTACATCACTGGCAAAACCTTGTGAAACTGTTGCAGAAGATAGACAGTTAGAACCACTGCTTCCACAATTTGCTTTTTCTGTACTATAACTATTTTTTCCTTCTTCATAGTCTAACCAAATAACGATTACATTGTTGCCTTGTTGATAGTCTTTTACTCTATTTGTAACATCATAAAATTTATCTTTGTTTTTTACTGATAATAAAACGGCTGGTCTACCACTTGAGTCTTGTGTTACTTTGGCACTTCCTGCGTTTAAAACACTACTATCCATTAGCAAGTTATCATTATAATCTCTAAACGATAGAGTTGCTACTGTAGATAATTGCTTACGAGCTTCTTCTTGGTTATTTACGCCTGCTAATTTTATTCTTATTTTATTGTTTCCCTCTAAAACGATTTCTGGTTCTGTTACACCAAGGGAATCAATTCTTTTACTTAATGTTTTATATGTAGCATTCATCTTATTTTTGGTCATACGAGAGCCATCAATTGACTTTACTTCATATAAAACTTCAAATCCTCCTTGCAAATCTAGACCAAAATTTAAGTTTTTAAATAATGGTATAAATGCAAGAGAAATTCCAACACTTAAGAATAATAAAGCTAGTGTTGTTGTTATTACATTTTTCTTTGCTTTTTTGTTATTTTTACTTTTTGTCATTTTTTACACCTCTATACTATTTCTAACTTCTGATGAAAGTGGGCACGTCGTTTTTCTTTTCTAATCTCCCCTTTTAAATAGGTATCTATTTTTTCATTTTCTGCATGCAAGATATCACTTACAATATCGGATAAGGACAAGTTTTTAGCTACTTTCCATTTCGACTGAATTAAGTAGTTCCAAATATCTACTCCTTGAATATAGGTATATCCAAGTCTATGAAGTTCTGCAAGTTTTGCATGTAGGGCGGGTTTTACTCGATTATATAATTCTTCTTTACTTGTAAAAGTAAATTCTTCCATGCCTCTTTCACCTCTTATAACTATTATATATGAAGTAGCTTAAAAAAAAAAGAAAAAACTAATTTTTCTCTTTGATTTTACTTGATAGAAAACGATAAGTTCCATTTTCTTTTCTAAATGTATAGAAAATAGTACTCGCTTCTTCTAAATAGTCTTCGATTTTTATCTCTTCTTTTTCTTTTTCTCCTAAGAACGAAGACAACTGCCAATTACTATATATTTTGGTTTTACCATCTTCTTCTAGGGTATAGATTACTTTTTCTTCTAAGGTAATATCAGAACCTTTTTTGGTAGCACTTACTAATTTTGTTATATTAGAACTTTCTTCTTTTGTGTCCATAAATGTTACTTCATAAGTAGAAGTTATATCATCATAAGTCATAGTAACATTTCCCACTAAGTCTTTTGAATACTTTAAGTAATAAGGTTTCATTATATCTTGATGTGTTATCTTCTCTCCTAATATTTTCATAGAAGCTTCTTCTAAAAAAATAGATTTCAAACGGTATTTACTACCATTTTTTATCTCTTCTAACTTTTCAAAATCCTCTTCTTTTAATAGGGTAAGAGACAAAGCTATTTTATCTTGTTCTGTTAAATCTTTCGCATCTAGTTCACTTGTTATTCCTAATTTTTCTTTTAGAGGGACTAGATAACTATAAAGTGTATTTACTTCTTCACTTGTTAGTGAAAGTTTTTCTCTTTTTTCCTGTATGCCTTTCTTTGGTTCTTTCTCTTTTTTTGTTAGGATCTCTAATCCTTTTTCTATTAGCTTTTTGTCATATGCAATATAGGTTACTAAAGATAGATTCATAAGAACTAGGAGAATAATTACTATAGTTGCTACTTTTGATTTTTTAGGCTTTTCTTTTTTTATTTTTTCTTTTATTTCCATTTTTCTAATTTCTTTTGTATCAAAATCCATAATCCACCACCTATTCTAAATGGAGTATAGCATATCTATTTTAAAAAGGAAACTATTATTTTTTAGAATAGATATTGTTTTTAGCTAAAAATGCACTAATAGAATCTAGTGTTTTTACTTCTAGATAATCTATTACTTGACTATTTTCAGTTATTACAATAAATGGTCCTTCTAATTCTTTTTTTCCCACACTTTTTAAGACTTCCTGATAGATTTTATCACTGCCTTCGCTTGAGAAAAAGACGACACGATATTTAAAGTTATAGTCTTTGGATAATTTTACTAACTCTTCTCTTGCTTTTTCACGATTGGCATATTTTACTTTTTTCTTTTTTTCACCCATAGTATATACATTGGTTCCATAGTTGTAGAAAAATATCACTTGTTTTTCATTTGTGTTATATTTTTCCATAAACTGATCATATGTAATTCTATAATCTGTTTCTAAATATGTTTTATCTAGGAAGCCATATTCTATTAAGTAATCACGGAAGTAGTCTTCCGTTAGAATCTTATTATCAATTCCTTGAAGTAAACCATTTCGAATATAGACTACAGCAGGTAGTTCTATTGCTGCTTCTTCTAGGTCAAAATATTCTTTTAAATCGTTATTTGTTAGTCCTTCTTTATTCGTTCTATAAAATTCTAGACCATATGATTTTTCATAGAAATCAATCATTTTATCTGTATCTTTACAAAGTTCACAACTATCATCTGTTACATAGATTAGCATATTTTCTTGTCGTTCAAACTTCTTTTCTAACTTTTTCATTCCTGTTTTCACATTTTTATCTTCTTTTTTACTAGATTCTATATAATTTGCAATAAAATTCATTCCTAATATGCTAATCATTATGACAATAACAAATATGATTATCTTTTCTTTCTTCATGAGTTTCACCAGCCTTTTATTATATTTTTTTACTTGTCACATTTTTACTTTTATATAAAGGCGATACTGTATTGGGTATGTTACATTCTGATAAGCTGTAGTATAAGTTGGGACGCATGAGGCATCTGTTCCTGTCATATAGACTCTCTGTGTTCCGTTGGTCACTGTAGATGTTGATCCTGCGGCTACACCAGCTTGAATCCAGTAGTGATTATTAATTGCACTAACGTTACTAACACTTGGAGATGAACTGAAATAATTAGTATGCTTTACCGAACTAGTGCTTTTAGCAATTATACTATAACTTACATTATTATGCCTTGCACCTCCACAATCGTATAAATACAAAGAATATTGGCCAAGATTATTTGTGGTTGTTCCAGCATTTGTTGCTTTTTGACGTCTTACTGTAAATTTTGTAGTGCTATTAAGATCCATGATGTCCCACATTGTCCAGTCGGTTGAAGCATGATTACTAACAGAATAAGTGGTAACTTTGCCGTTATTTATCACACAATTAGATCCGCTTACTGAACTACATGTTGATGTTGATAATGTATTGTAACCAGTTATAAAATTACTATATGGAGTTTTGCCAGATACAACTCCATCTGTTACATGCACAGAGCTATAATATAGACCTGCTGTTTTATTGGTATAATATGGGAAGGTTCTATTAACACCTGCTGCACTGCTAGCACCTGTCCATATGACTCCTGTAGTAGCGGTAGGTATTCCAGTTCCAGCTGTATATGTTCCAAGTACTGTTGTAAGTCCAGCATTCTTTTCGCTTAGTAGAGTGGATTCCATTGGGTCATCCTTAAAATACTCTGTTGTCAACTTAGTAGTTGCTTCAGAATAGGTTCCAGTAGATGCCGAAAGTTCATTCAGTGCTAAAGTACAGTTTGTTCCATCATTTGCTACTGTATACCAGCTTCTTTTTCCATATGTAGTTGTTCCTCCAGTTGCTGCACAAGTGAAATTTCTTTGAGCTATTCCATAAAGGAAAGTAACTTTTCCGTCTAAAGTAAATGTACTTCCTGATGCGTATGAAGTTCCTGTACCATTAGAATTTGTATACCATTTTGCATTTTGATATCCTGTCTTCTCTCTGGCTGTTATTAGCGTTATATTACAACTGGTTGCCTGACTAGTCCCATTATAGACAGTTGCAATATTACAAGAACTGACATTAAAAGGAGAAGAATTTCCTCCTGCTCCACCATCTCCATAATCATCTACTCCTTTCCATGCATAGTAAGAAATATTTCTTGAAAATCCATCTTTTTTTGTTTGAGCATAATAGGTTGCATTAGCACTTACTGCTTTTTCT
>CAZWXX010000044.1:0-9434 GCA_964637865.1 uncultured Muribaculaceae bacterium
AAAAAAAATTGAATCAAAAAAAGCCAAATAATGAGCCCTTACTCTTTATTTAGCAAACGATTCTATTCCATAATTTTAAAATGATTACCAGAATCTAAATAAAGTATTCCCTTCTTCCCTTCTAATTGTGTAATCACATCATTATAATAGTTTAACATATCAAACTTAGTTAACGTTAAATACACACTATTTCCATCATTCATATATAATAAAAATCGATCTTTATCATGCTCATTAGGTTGATATTCTATTTCAGATACTTGTTCTAAGATATCAGTATGAATCTTCTTCATCCCTAATACAAATTTTTTATATTTAGTATTAGGCACATAATTCATCAAAGTAGGAAAAGTATATCCCTGATCTAGTTCTACTTCTTGCTGATTATCTAAAACAACTCGTCCATTTTCTAATTTTCGAAATAAAACTTGATGTTCTTTAACACGAATAATCAAAACATGATAAAATTTTCTTTGAATCTCAACTTTTTCAAGCAACGGACAAGCAAGTAACTTTTTTCGTAGAGAAGAAGAAAAGGTAGAAGCAAAACTAGGATAATCTATAACGTTCGCTTCCGTCATAATCTCATCATCAGACAAGTAATGATTCCCACTAATAATAATATTTTGAATACGAGTATGAAAATAAAAATAAATAGCCAAGAAAAGTACTCCTAATACAACAAATATTAGAAGTATACGAAACACTCTTAATTTTTTTTTCTTCACTATTTTTTTAGCCACAATATCTACTCCCAATTTACAAATTCTTGTTCTACTTTTAATTTGACATGATAATGTTGTTCAATGGTATCTTGTACAAACTCAATTAAACTTTTAATATCATCCGCACTTGCACCACCAGCATTAATAATAAAGTTAGCATGTTTCGGACTAATTCGTGCTCCCCCTTTACTTAACCCTTTTAGTCCAACATCTTCAATTAGCTTTCCAGCGGCAGGAAGACCTTCTGGATTACGAAAAACACTACCCGCAGACGGAAACTCTAAAGGTTGTGTCTCCACTCTACGCTTACGTCGCTCCGCCATAACTTCTTCAATTAATTTCTTTTTTCCATATTTAAGTCGAAGAGTTGCCTCTACAATAATATAATCTCTATGCTTTTGAAAAAAAGAACTACGATAATGAAAATCCAACTCCAAATTAGTAAGTTCAATAATCTTAAGATCTGGTGTTAACACTTTAACAGTTTGTACAATATAACCCATATCGCTTTTATAAGCCCCAGCATTCATAAAAATAGCACCACCGACAGTACCAGGTATTCCTGCTGCAAATTCTAATCCCGTAAGAGACTTTTTCATAGCCTCTCTTGCCAGACGAATCATAGAATATCCTGCACCAACAATAATCTTGTTATGTACAATTTCTAAAGCATTAAAATTAGCTAAATGAATAAGAACATGCTCATATTTACGATCACTAAATAATAAATTAGAACCATTCCCCAAAATTTTATACTGCAAATGATATTTCTGAACAAGACGCATCAGTTCTACTAACTTTTCTATATTTTTAGGATAAATAATACATCTTGCAAGTCCCCCCACTTGATAAGTTGTATAATGACTAAGAAAAACATCACGTTCTATTTTCCCAATGTTATTTGCATTTACTTCTTCCAAAAATTCTATCATATACTACTCTCCAATTACTTTCTTAATTTCTTCATAAACCCTAGTTGCAGAATCTAAAACACCTAAACTCTTAGCACTTAATTTCATACTTCGATAAAGACCTGGATCGTTTAAAATACGATCAATAACGGGAATCAAAGCGTCTTTAGAAAAATCTTTTTCCTCTATAACCTCAGCAGCATGAATATGAGCAAGTTCTAAAGCATTTTTCATTTGGTGATTCTCACTAACATAAGGAGAAGGTACTAAAATAGAGGGAAGTCCAATCGCTGTTATTTCAGAAATAATAGAAGCTCCTGCTCTAGAAACCAACAGATCAGAAACTTTTAAAAGCCCAATTAACTCTTCTACATAAGGTAAAATAAAGACGTTAGAAGGAACTGAAATATCAGTATAATCTTGATAATAATTCTTGCCTGTAATTACTACCACTTGATAGGGCTTTTGATCAAAAGACGCAACCAACTCTTTCAATTTCTGTGTCATAGTCATACTTCCAAGAGATCCCATAACAATAACTACCAATTTACTTGTCGCATTTAACCCTAACTTTCTTTTATCCATAGGTTTCGTATCTATAATTTGTTCACTTCTAGGATTTCCTGTATAAACAGTCTTATTAGAAGGAAAAGAAAGAATTGTATCAGGAAGAGAAACACAAATACGATCAACATATTTAGAAATATATCGATTAGAAATGCCTGGTGTTGAATTTTGTTCATGAATTAATGTTTTATATTTTAATTTACAAGCAGCAAGAACTACTGGTGCACTAATATAACCTCCAACACCAATAACGATATCAGGATGAAATTTTTCTATTTCTATTTTAGCCTTCTTAATAGCACGTCGAAAAGTAAAATAAACAGAAATATTTTTCAATATATTTTTTCGGTCTATCCCTTTCATTTCAATTCCAACATAAGGAATTTTTAGCTTTGGAACAATTTCACTTTCCATTCTATCTGTTGTTCCAATATATAATATTTCACTACCTGGTTTTTCTTTTTTTATTTTTTCTATGATAGCAAGCGCTGGATAAATATGTCCCCCTGTTCCACCTGCTGTTATAATAATACGCAAAACTCATCACATCCTTATTAATTATATCGCAAAACAACACAATTTATGAAAAAAAGACCCTAGGTCTACTCTCCAGTTTCATAGTTGGTATGACCTTCTTGTATCGCCTCTATCTTAATTCTTCCATGAAAATGAGTTCCCATAATTTCATTTCCCGAACTTTCTTCAATCCACAACTTCAAAGTGTAATTCTTCTTCTTTCCTGGTGCTAGTACTCCTGTATCAAAAAGACCAGAACTACTACTTAATAAATCAACAGAAGAAGCCCCTCCATCTTTTTTCAACTCATACTTAATATTTTTCCAAGGCATCTTATTATCACTGCAATGATGATCCTCATACTTTTCTAAATCATCTACTAAAAGGATTCGATAATTTGCATTTAAAGTACCCGTATTTTCAATAGAAAAGACATAAGGATCTGTATTGATTCCCTCAGAATCAGAAATAGGCACAGCATTAGAAATAGAAATACCATTAGACATAGACTCATCCATAGTAAGTACCAAAGTACCAGTAGAAAGCCTATTTTCTTTAGTACCTAACCCTGTAAAAGTAAAAATAGCATAAGCCACCAAAAAAAGCATTAAAACAGCACAAATCACAAAAATACTAATCTTTATAAACTTCTTATTCTTTTTCTCATCCATTGTGATACACTCCCATCATTCTATATAGATTATATCGTTCTTTTAAAAAGATGTAAAGAAGAAAAAACAGCGAAATTACGAAATCGCCGTTGCAATGTCAACTCCATTTTCTAAAACCAATATTTTACCATGAAAATGCATATCCAAATCTAAAGGTAAAGTATGATTTGCAGTCCAAAACCGAACAGTATAAGTAACACGAGCCCCACCCTTTAGCTTATGAGACTCTATAATATTATCTTTCAAATCCGTTAACATAAATATTTTATTTTCATGATGCTCTCTATGAATAGCCCCCTTAATAAAAGTAAGAGGAATTTGTCTATCTAAGCAATCATCAGCACGAATCATCTCATCATCTTTTACAATTTTAACAGTATAAGAAACAGGAACTTCCAAATGATTCTCAATAGTAAAAGTATAAGCATGAGAACTTAATCCCACAGAATCAGATACTGCCACCGCTTTCGACAAAAACACCTTATCTTTCGCTTTCTCATGAAAAATGACTTCTAAAGACTTAGAACTATTTGTTTGATTTCTAGTATCTTTAAACTGATAATAGATATGATAAGTTGAAATAAGGGCAAATGCAATAATAAAAGATATGATAAGCCCACTTTTAATCATTTGTTTTCTATAATATGTGAACAAAACACTTCACTCCTGTCTAAATATTATCATATAACCGAAAAAGAAAAGAAGTCAATGAAAAAGAAAAAAGTTTACAAAATACATTGTAAACATTTAAAATTCTTTTCTTCGAATTGTCCTAATAATAACATCTTTGACATTAGCTTCATTAAATGGTTTCGCAAGCAAATCAACAATAGCATATTGTTTTACCATATCAATAACTTCTTGCGTATAAGCTCCAGTAATAACAGATACAGGAATTTTAGAAAATAGATTATGACTTTTAAAATACTCTAACACCCCAAATCCATTTACATTTGGCATATAAATATCTAGTAACATACAACTAATCTTTCCTGTCGTATCAGCTTCTACTAGCCGAAGTGCCTCAGCACCATCCTTTGCAGTAATGACATCATACTCATTACTAAATATTTTCTGCACAAAAGAAATAACAACAGCAGAATCATCTACGACTAAAATTTGTTTATCACGACTACCAATAACTTCCTCTACAACAGAAGAAGATGGATCTTCAACGCCTAAATAAGCACTAACTACTTTTAAAACTCGAGATATTTCTGCCATTAAAAACTCAAAATTTTGATAAACAAAATCAGAATCATTTTCTTTACTCTTAAGCTCATGTTGATAAGCAAGATCTCCAAGAGTCATAAACCCAAAATATCTAGCATCACTTTTAACAGAATGAACAATAATCGCATAATTTTGCATATCAGCAGATGCTTTATACTTTTGAAGTTCATTAGTTTTTTCTTCTAACCCAGATAAAAAGTCAGGAAGCGTCGCATTATAAGTATCCATATCCCCAAATAATTCTAAACTCTTATTGACATCAGCCCCATTGGCAATTAAAAAATTAACATCTTTCATATTTTCACCTCATACTCTAATCCCATTATAACACAATTTTTCTTAATTTAAATACTTACGAATTACTTTTTCAAGCTCTACTTTATCAATTGGCTTTGCTAGATAATCTTGGAAACCATCTTGTAAGTACTTCTCTTTCATACCAGAAATTGCATTTGCAGTTAAAACTACAACTGGCATAGCAAACCCATCAATTCCTTTTAATTTCTGTAACGTTTCTACTCCACTCATCTTAGGCATCATATCATCAAGAAGTATTAAGTCATACTTTTCTCCTGCTAACACTTTATCAATTGCTTCAAAGCCACTTAATACCTGAGTAATATCTAACTCATATTTAGAAAGAAGCATACTAGCAACTTTCAAATTAAGTTTATTATCGTCCACTAACAAGACTTTTTTACCAGCAACAGAAATTGAAGCACTTTCCTCTTCTTTAGGAAGAAAATCTTTCTCTGCTACAATTTTTTGATCAATCGCAACCGTAAACTTAGAACCTTTTCCATAGACACTTTGAACAACGATCTTACCATTCATAAGCTCCACAAGCTTCTTTGTAATAGCAAGTCCAAGCCCAGTCCCTTCAATCGTAATATTTTTCTCCAAATCAAGTCGTTCGAACTTCATAAAGAGTTTATTAATTTTATCTTGTTTAATTCCAATTCCACTATCCTCAACAGAAATAATAAGTCTACATACCTTTCCACTTTGAATCGTACTAATTTTAAAATCAATAAATCCTTCTTTGGTATATTTCGCTGCATTTGTTAAAAGGTTTAAGATAATTTGTTTTAATCTAACATAGTCTCCATATAAAACACCAGGAACACTAGGATCCAGATGTACTCGCAACTCAATTGGTTTTTCACCAATTCTAGCTTTCGTTAGAAGCACTAACTCATCAAAAACTTTATGGATATCATACTCAGTATTGACAATTTCTAGCTTATTTGCTTCAATCTTTGAAATATCTAAAACACCATTAACAATTTCGAGTAAGTTATCAGAAGCCATTAATATATCTCTTGCCTTTTCTTTGGTACTATCTGGCAAATCTTCCTCTGATAAACTTTGAGAAAATCCAACGATAGCATTCAGTGGTGTTCTAATTTCATGAGACATATTCGATAAAAAATCAGTTTTCGCAGCATTCGCTTTCTCCGCTTGATTACGAGCAAGTTCTAGTTCCGCAATCATTTTTAAATCTGGATTTTCAATTGTAAAATACATAAGCATTGTAACAAAGGTTTCCATTGGTGTAATAAGTAAAATTCCTGGATTATAATATTGAACAACAGAAACTAACAATGCTAAAGTAATATATATAAAGAAAGGAATAAACTTTCGCTTATTTGCCTTATTATGATTACTATAAATATTAATAAACCATAAAATTGGACAAATAATACTTTGAATATATAAAACCGAAACACTGCTACCCATAGCACTTGCTCCAAGTTTTGTAATAACAAATTCCACATTTCCAAAAATAATAAATAAAATAAATATACAAAAGAAAAATAAATATCCCGTTTTAATAATCTTCCATCGCTTATCAAACGTCTCCTGATCTTTCGTAATAATCGAAATATATATTGTTAAGAATTCAATGTACGATAAAAGTACCAATAAGTAAAATTTTACAATAGCAGAAGACAAATATGGCACAGGATGATAAGCAAAATAAGTACAAGGAAACTCTAATAATAAAGATATTAAGTTAATAACCAAAATAAACTTATAAATTCTATTCTCATAATTATTAAGTCTCTGTTTTGAAAAATATACAATATTTACTAAAATACTAAATAATAAGAAACCTGCAGGTAAGATTAAGCCTATTGTCATATATTATCACCTATTGTTATATTATCAAATTTCAACACTAAAGTAAATAAAAAGCCTGAAGCTTTTTTGCTTTAGACTTTTGCCTTTACTACTGGTTTATCAATTGTTTGTGCTTTTGGTAAATAAGCATCTACGTATTTTTCTGCAGAAACGAGATTATACTTAACAACAGCTCCTGAAGAATTACAATATGAACGATAAAATACTGGTTTAACACAGTCATTAAGACCACATGCCTCTAATGCAGGAAGACTACGTTTGCCACTTTTAGTTAATTCATATTCTTCATTATCAGAAAGAAAATGATAAACAACTCTATTATACAATTCTTCAGAAAACATTTTTTGGCATCTTAATTCAGCGTCAACTAAAACCTCATTTTCCGTTTTCTTAGCATCTGGTTGAAGTTTAATATGCGCTACTGCTACATCATTGTCATTTTTATCTTTTACAGTTACAACTTCACAAGATAAAACATTTTTCTCATCTTTAAGAATTGGATCTGCAATTAGAAAATTAGGTATTTCTTTTCCATTAGATAATTGAGTCTTACTATCTCTTCTACCTTTCATAACTACATTACCATTTTTTCCAATATAACTCCAAACGTTAGCATTTCCCCAAGTACGATTATAGTTATCTTCCGTATAGAAAGCTTTTGTTGCTTCTTCATTATTTTCATATTCTTTCATCGTAAGAGAAGAATTAGCAACTAAATTACCATATTCTTCATAATCACATTCTGTACCATCTTCTCTTAAAACAGCAACATCCGCAAGTTGGAATGGTGTTAATCCAAAATCCTCGCGTGAACTTTTTCTAAGTGATAATTTTTCTCTTCCAGATTTAAACAAAGTAAAGAATAATCCCCCCAGTTCACAGCAACCACCTCCGACTGATACAGTAATTGGTGAAAGTGGTTTTGGTAACACGGCACTTCCTGCCTTCAATTCTCTAAATCCTTTATCGATAAAATGAACTTCATTATGTGTTATATCTTCCCCAACTGCTACAGCATTTACTAAATAGGAAAGATCTTTTCCCATCAAATCTTCATTATTTCTAAAATCTTGTAATGCTTTTAACCAAAAACTACGCGTTGCGGGAACAAAACCTGGTTTATTAATTTCTAAGCTATAAGCAAAAAAATTTGAATTATAAATCGGTTCAAAGGCAACTGTACACATTTGACATAAAGTATCAGAAATTCCTGATGCAATATTCGTATTAGAATGTGTTGGAATATAAGCAAGTCCTCTCATATTACGCATTGCTGGCATTCTAGACAAGTCAGGATCATGAAATCTCCCAATCGTAGTGTAATGGCGATTCGTATGTAAAATCGTCTTAGGCCAACCTATCTTAGTAGACCCACTTGTATAAGTAGCAGTAAATTCATCATCAATTCTTACATTTGGAAAAGATGCAAAAAGTCCTTTAGCATATCTTTTAAAGTCTACAAATCTTTCGATTTTATTATCTCTTGATTGATATATACCAATCTTGTTTTTGAATTCATAAACTTTTTTATCATATTTTTCAAACGGATCATACGTTTCATCTAAATTATTTTTTGGTAAAGAATCAGTTAACGAAACTAACACACGACGCTTAAATCCTGCACCCCGAATAACATCTTCAATTTTACCATATTCATCATCTGTGCCAATAAATATTTTTTTACAACTTTTGCTAAGTGTTTCTTTTATAAATTCTTTATCAAAACCAGAACCAATTAATTTAACCTTTGCACCACACTTACTAGCAGCAAGTAATACTGTTAATAACTCTGGCACATTACTCATACAAAGAACAATATCATCGCCCTTTTCAATTCCATGATAAAGAAATGAGTTTGCCAACATATCAGCTTCTTCAAATACTTCATATCCACTTTTTTCATTACCACGATAAAAAGTCATTGGCTTTTCCATACAACCTTTCCAACGGTATTTGATTTCTTCATACCAAGACCAATTGTGAGACTCTTCTATCTCCATAAAGGCATTCGCAACCTTTTTAGGATTTTTTACATGTCTTTTTTGCATAGATGGTTTTTTACCTGTTAAACTTAAACTCTTTTCACGATTTAAAACTAGGTTATCATCTTTTAAAAATTTTTCTACATCAATATTATTAATTTTCATATTAATTCCTTTCTCTTCATTTATATTTACTGCTAAACATACTATATCATAGATTACTCTTTTTGACAATTTTTACACCTAATATAAATTTGGAAAATAGTTTACATAAACATCTAATTATGCTTTAATAATCAATAAAAGGAGACATTCTATGACTGATGTAAATAAACAAATTGAGATTGCAAAGAATTTAATACTAACAGAAAAAGACAAAGAACAGTATATGCTCTATCCTTATACAACAGAAAACTTAGTTGGCTTGTTTCATCAAATTGATGTATCTGGGAAAGACTGTCTTACTATTAACGGAAGTTTTGACCAAAGTCTAGATATGGCTTTGATGGGTGCTAAATCAGTTACAGCATTTGATATTAACCCTTTATCTATTCCCTATGCCGAATTAAAAATAGCACTAATCATAACGGGTTATCGAAAAGAAATTTACTTTGAATTTTTAAACGGTTATTATGATGCTCTAGAGGAATATGCATATCATCCTAAAATATTTTCATATATTAA
>CAZWXX010000045.1:0-9369 GCA_964637865.1 uncultured Muribaculaceae bacterium
GCTATTAAATCTTTTCTATATATTACAACTTTATTTTTTAACAGTTCTTGTACTTTTTCACTTTTTGCTGTTTCATTTACTTTCTTCATAAGATTCTCCTAAGTATTTTTTAAAAAATTCCCTTTTATATTCTAATACTCTATCTTCTTTTATTGCCTCCCTTAATTCTTCTGTTAATTTAGTTAAAAAGCGAATGTTATGAATAGACAGTAGTCTTCCTCCTAGCATTTCATTTGTGGTAATTAAGTGTCTAATGTATGCTTTGGTATAGTTTTTGCAAGTATAACAGTCACAAGTAGTCTCTATCTTGGAGAAATCTTCTTTAAATTTCTTGTTATGTAAATTAATTTTTCCGCTTCTTGTAAAGGCTTGACCATGGCGAGCAATTCTAGTTGGTAATACACAATCAAAGATGTCTATACCTCTAAGTACCCCTTCTATGATATCAATAGGTTCTCCTACTCCCATTAAATAGCGTACTTTATCTTCTGGTAAATAAGGAATAGAATAATCGATTGCTTTGTACATATCTTCTTTACTCTCACCATCGTTTGCTACTCCTCCAATGCTATAGCCATCGAAGTTCATCTTTACTGTTTCTATAGCAGAGTACTTTCTTAAATCTTGATATGCTCCTCCTTGAACAATTCCAAAAAGAGCTTGTCTTTTATTTTTGTGAACTTTTTTACCACGTTCTGCCCAACGTAGAGTTCTCTCAATACTGTTTTTTAAATATTCATAGCTTGCACTAGCAGGAGGACATTCATCAAAACTCATAGCGATATCACTATCTAGTTTATTTTGGATTTCAATTGATTTTTCAGGTGTTAATAGCAGGGAGCTTCCATCAATATGACTTTTAAAATGTACTCCTTCTTCCGTAATATCTTTTTCTTTATTTTTGGCAAGTGAAAATACTTGAAAGCCACCACTATCTGTTAGAATAGGGCCTTTATAATTCATAAATTTATGGAGACCTCCTGCGTCGTCTATAATGTCTTCTCCAGGTCGTAGCCACAAATGATAAGTATTGGCAAGAATCATTCCGCAATTTGCATCATATAACTCTTCTGGTGTTAGACTTTTGACTGTGGCTTTTGTTCCTACTGGCATAAACATAGGAGTATCTACTATTCCATAGTTTGTCTTTATTCTACCCAGACGAGCTTTTGTATTTTTCTCTGTTTTTATCAATTCATACTCTATCATCTTTTCACTTCTTTCTTATTCTTTTAGGAAAGTAATTATAATTTCTTTACTATAGGTGTTTTTTCTATTCTGTCTGTTTTTTTAATTTCTAGGACTTCTCCAGTGACATTTTTTCCAGTTGGTAAAAGGTAGGAAAATGTTTCTCCTTTTTGTTTGCCATAAATTGCTCTTCCTATTTCTTTTTCCATTGAGATAAATTCTTCCATGCTTGCTTCATGACTTACAAATTCTTCTACAAGTGTTGCATTTAATTCTTCAGAAAATGTATCACTATATTTTATTAATAATGTAAATTTTGAACCTATATTAATGGCATCTGAATTAGGATTTTCAATTAATTTCTTTTCTGTTAGTAATCTACTAATTTCAGAAATTCTACTTCTTAATTTATCAATTTCAGAATTATTTAATACTTCATATCCTGATTTCTGTCTTTCTGATAAATGCCTACTTAATACTTTTTTTCTAGATACTAATTCTTGTTGTAACATTTCTATTTGTTCTGCTACTAGGCCACCTTTTTCCATTGTTTTGATGTGATAATATAATGGATTAGAAGTTTTAGGTGATTTTTTTTCGTTATCAATATCAAAGACAAAGCCATTTACTTTTCCCATTTTACTAGAGCAATATTCAAAAGTATCTCCTTCTTTTAATCCAAATATTCTACTTCCTACTGGACTAATTTGTTCTATAAATTCATCTGGTAGTTCTCTTCCTAATGCTTCTTTAATCATTTCTACTCGGATTGTTTTTAATTTGTCTTTATTTGCTATTGTTAGACTAAATTCTGATCCTATACCAATGGTATCATCCGTTGGTGGAGTTAATATTTCTACATCTTTTAATAATTTTCTAATTTCTGTTAATCTTCTTTTTTCAGAAGGATTTAGAGAATGATTTAATAAATAGGTAATTTCTTCTTTTAAAAGACTTATTTGTGATGATGTCGCTTGTTTTTTTCTTTTTTGTTTTGCCTCTTTTCTTGCTTCTCTGCTAGAACGATTATATTTTCTTTTTACTCTAATCAGTTCTAAATAGTCCTCTTTTTTTATACTTTCTATCGTTCCTATTACAATTTTATTATTATTTTCTACTACTTTTTCTATTAGTTCTCCTGCTTTTTTACCTATCAAAAGCTTTCCTAAGTCACTATTTTTACTAATAAAAATATCTTTATCTTCTGTATTTATATAGTCTATATCTTGTTCTACTAGAAATATTTCTTTTTCTTTTTGTCCAAAGAGTTTTATTGTGGCTTTTGTTCCAATATCCATATAATCTGTTATTCTCACTTTTAAAAACTCACTTTTAGAAAGTAGTTCTTTTTTCATTCTATAATTCTCTGTATTTTCTTTTATTCCCCCTTGTTTTAATACTTCCTCTTCCCGTCTTAATTCTTCTCTTATTCTACAAACTTCTTCTGGTATTAAAATCATTGTTATCTTTCCTTTCTAAACTATTTTTATTATACTACGTTCTTTATTCTTTGCCAATAATAGAAAAAGAAAAAAAACAAGCAACATTATTTTTTGCAACTTGTTTTTTGATAAGTTAGCGCACTATTTGTTTTTATTTGATCTTTACTGTTATCTATATCAAATACTACGCCAGAGAAATACTGATTACCCTTTCTATAAATGAATTCTTCGTTATTTTTAAGTCCAAATATTTTGCAACCCATAGGGCTTATTTTCTCTACATAATCTGATACGAATTCATCACTTACTGCGTAGTTAATCATTTCTTTTCTTTCTATTTTTACTCCTTCGTCATCATAAGTTAGCATGCTAAATCTAGAACCAATTTGGATGGTATCGTCTTCTTCGTTTGGAGTTATAACTTGTCTTTCTTCTAGTATTTTTTTGATGGTCCATAATCTTGCTTTTGTCTTTTTATCTAATTTTCCAAACATTAAACGTATTTGTTCTTGTTGTAGCAGTTCTTTTTGTGATGGTGTAATCATCTGATACTTTTCGTACTCTTTTTTGGCACTTTCAGATATCTCCATTTGGCTTCTTAGTTGGCTTTTTTTTCTTTTTTCTTCTTTACTCATTCTATCTATATGCCCTTTTTCTCTAATATAATGTAGATAATCATCATATGCTTTTTTTATTTCTAAAATAATTCCTGTATTCTCTATTGTACTAAAATCTTTTTTACCTATGCATTTTTGACCTAGAGGACTATCTTTACTAATAAAACCATCTATACTATTTAAACCAAGTGATGTATCTACTAGAGTAAAATTATATATTTCTTCTTCATCTATAAATTGAAATGAAAATTTTGTCCCAATATCAATTTTATCTAGGCATCTTTCTTTTAAATAAACTCCATTTTGTAATGTATCATTTATTTGGCTTAATTCGTTTCTAATTCTAGAGAAAGTATCATTTGTAATATAGTCTTTTCCTCCATAATTACGTGATTCTTCTCCTATCGTTTTGTCCTCACTATCTCGGTAATTATCTATTGTTGCTAGTTCTTTTTCTAATCTTATTTTCTTTTCCTTTAGTATTCTTATTTGTTCTGGTATTAATATCATCTTTATCCCCCCGATCCTTACTTTGTTAATATTTTCTCCATTTTTTTATTATTTACTTCTAGGATGATTCCTTTTTTTATTTCTCCATCTATTTTTGTTTTAAAGCATTCATTTTTTTTGTGTCCTAATAAACTTTGTCCAAGGAAAGTAAATTCTTCTATGTACTGGTCTTTTTCTTCTGTGGTAAATGCACATGAGATGACTTCTGCTTCTTTTTCTTCTATGAATTCTTCGGTTATTATGGCATAGACTACTTTAGAACCTATTCCTATTTGATTTCCATTTTCTTGTACCTGTTTTTGTGTCTGTACAAAAGCAGGCTCATTTTCTACTTTTCTTTTTAATTTTAGTAGTTTTTTTATATATGGTGTCATCTGTGGTTCATCGGCTAGTTTTGATAATTCCTGATCTAGAAGGCATTTTTGAGATTCTGTCATCATTACATGATGTGTTTTTTGATAATTCTCTCTAAGCCTTGATTCTAGCCTTTCTTGTTTTTTGTAATGTGTTACATTAGAGCTTGTTGGTATCAATAGTTTTTCTGTATTAATTCCAAATTGTGCGACTACACCATCTCTTTTTTCACAAAAGGCTTTTTTAGGAAAATGTACTCTATCACCTATTTGAGATTTATAAAGTGCAAAGCCAGGGGCTGTTTTTACTGATATGTAAGCGTTATTACTTTCTTTTAAATAATAGGATGGTACTAATTCTAACTTTGTTACTATCTTCTTTCCTTCTACTTCTATTTCTAAAATCACATTTGTACCAAGATCTATGTAAGTAGGATTAGGAGCAGTAATAATTTCACGTGCTAGATTTCTTCTCATAAATCCTACATTTCGACCAAATGCTCTAGAGCATTTTTCTTTACATTTTTCTGTTTTCAAAAACTCTTCATAATACTTTTCTAACTCTTTATGTTGTGAAATAGTAATGGTTTGTAAGTGTAGAATTTCTCTTTTTGCTACTTCACTGAATTTTTCATATGCCTGTAATTTTTTCACATATTTTTTATATTTATCGCATGCCACATTGTCTGTAGTCTTTTTTATATTATCTTTGATGGGTTCTTCCTTTTTGCTTTTTTCCTCTGTCATTTCTTGGCATATATTTTCTTTTGGAAAAATTTTTATGATAGTTCCCGTTATACTTTCCCCTGCTATTTGCAAATGAAATGCTTGATTACTTTCTTTTTGATAGAGCTCTTTTCCTAATGGGCTTTGTTTTGTAATATAACCATGATTCGGTCCAAAATAGCCATCTATTACTGTTTCTACCATGGTAAAAGTCTGAATTTCTTTATCGCTTTCTAATTTTATTTGAAACTCTGTACCTAGGTCAATTCTATCATTATTAAAACTGGTAATTGTACTACTGGTTGTTAATATTTCTCGATACCATTTTAATTCATCTGATTTTTGTTTTATTTCTAGTTGCTGTACTTCTCTTTCTCTTATAGGAAATAATTGATTTAGCTTTCCATTTTCTGTCATTGTTTCAAATTCCATTTGTAAATCTGCTATTTTTCTTTCTAAATACTTTCTTTGTTCTGCTAGTAACTTCATAATATCCCCTTCGTCGGTGCATATTATACCATATTTTTCTTAAAGTTACAAATTAAATTTCTTGTAAAAAGATTGACTTTTATTTTATTAACATAGCATCTCCAAATGAGAAAAAGCGATATTCTTCTTCTGTTGCAACTTTGTATGCATTTAATATGTTTTCTTTTCCTGCTAGAGCGGATACTAACATTACTAAGGTTGACTTTGGCAAGTGAAAATTGGTGATTAACTCATCTATTGCTTTAAATTCATATCCTGGATAGATAAAAATGTCTGTCCAACCACTAGATTTTTGGAATTTTCCATATAAATTCATAACTGTTTCTAGTGTTCTTGTTGATGTTGTTCCAACACTAATAATTTTTTTACCACTCGATTTCGTTTTTGTTAAAAGTTCTGCTACTTCCTCACTCATTTCATAGTATTCACTGTGCATATGATGATCTTTTATATTGGAAACACTTACTGGTCTAAAGGTTCCAAGTCCAACATGCAAAGTAACATAGGCAATATTAATTCCTTTTTTTTCAATTTTAGCTAGCAGTTCTTTTGTGAAATGAAGTCCTGCTGTGGGTGATGCTGCACTTCCTACTTCTTTGGCATAAACTGTTTGATACCGTGACTGATCTTTTAATTTTTCATGAATATAGGGAGGAAGGGGCATGGTACCTAGTTTTTCTAATATTTCATATAAAATACCTTTATATAAAAGTCTAAAATGACGGATTCCTTCTCTTTCTTCTTTTATACATTCTGCCTTTAGGAGTCCTGATCCAAAGGAGACTATGGTTCCTACTTTAATACGACGGGCTGGTTTTACAAGACATTCCCATTCATCGTCTTTTATATTTTTTAATAATAAGATTTCGATTACTGCTTTGGTTTGCTCTTTTTCTCCAATTAGTCTTGCTGGTAGGACTTTGGTATTATTTAAAACTAATGTATCTCCTTTTTCCAGGTAATCTATAATGTCTTTAAAATGCTTATGTTCTATTTCTCCTGTTTTTTTATCTAGAACCAAAAGTCTTGATTCATCTCGATTTTCTAATGGTGTTTGGGCAATTAATTCTTCTTTTAAGAAATAATCAAAGTCTTCTACTTTCATATTTTTTCCTACTTTCTACTTTAGTTATCTTCTTTTATATCAAATATTTCATTTATTTTTTTATATGATTCATCAAAATCATCCATCGCTAGTGGAATCGTTTTTATACTAGTATTTTTTAACTCTTCTGCCATTTCTAAATACTTTTTTTGTTGGTTCATACTATTTTCTACACTAAAGGCTTGATATGTATGGTGTTCTCGTTCTAAGCGTTTTTCATAAATTTTACTGTTTTCTAGGTAGAGAACAAGAAAATAAATATTATAATTTAACTTTTCTAATCGCTTTACTAAAGTCTCATATACGTCTTTAAAGCTATATTCTTTATAGCCTAATCTTGCATATATTTCTTCTGAGAAAAAGGTTCTATCAAATATTAGATCCATAGGTATTTCTTGCATGTTCTCTAGATAATCTAAAAGTGCTATATACATTTTTTCGCTGATTTTTTTTCCTTCTTTTTGTTTGTTTTTTTGACCTGCTAGGCGATAGAGATTAGAACTTGGGATGTTTTCTCTTAGGTAGTTTGTTAGTGTCGTTTTTCCTGTTCCTTGTGGTCCTTCTACAATAATAATTCTATTTTTTTTCATTCTATTCCTCCTCAAATACACTTTTTTGATAGGCAAGATGCAATACTTCATAAGCTTTCGGTGTCACTATTCTACCACGTGAGGTTCGTTTTAACAAGCCATTTTGCAATAGGTATGGTTCATAGACATCTTCAATCGTTGTTACTTCTTCCCCTATTGCTGATGCAATGGCGTCTACCCCTACGGGTCCTCCATTAAATTTTTTAATAATGGCAAGAAGCAGTTCATGGTCAACATCATCTAAACCATATTTATCTACTTTTAGTCTGTTTAAGGCTAATTCCGTAATTTCTTTATCGATGATTCCTTTTCCTTCTACTAAAGCAAAGTCTCTTACTCTTTTAAAAAGGCGATTGGCAATTCTTGGAGTTCCACGACTACGGCTAGCAAGTTCCACTGCGGCTTTATCATCAATTTCTATTTCTAGAACACGTGAGGTTCTTTTTACAATTGTTGTTAGTTCATCTAGAGTATAATACTGCATTTTCGAAATAATTCCAAAGCGGTCACGAAGAGGGGCCGTTAAGTCTCCTGCCCGAGTCGTTGCCCCAACTAGAGTAAATGGAGGAAGATCAATTTTGATATTTCTAGTATTTCCTTCACTTCCAATAATAATGTCTAGTGTAAAGTCTTCCATGGCGGGATATAAGATTTCTTCAATAAAACGAGGCATTCTATGAATTTCATCAATAAATAGTACATCCCCTGGCTCAAGAGTTGAGAGAACGGCAGCTAAATCTCCTGATTTTTCAATACTTGGTCCACTTGCTGTTTTGATATTACTTCCTAGTTCGTTTGCAATAATATAGGCAAGTGTTGTCTTTCCAAGACCTGGTGGACCATAAAGAAGAACATGATCTAGCGCATCTCCTCTTATTTTGGCCGCTTCAATAAAGACTTTAATATTTTCTTTTACGTCACTTTGACCAATATATTCTTCTAATGTTTCTGGACGAATTGTGTTATCTACCACATTATCATCTACTACTTCTATATTTCTTACGATGCTTTCTTCTTTCATTGTACCCTCCTATTTTAATAATAATTTTAATGCTTCTTTTACTTGGTCTTCAATTGTTAGACTGTTATCAATCCTAGCAATCACTCCTTTGAATTCTTTTTCTTTGTAACCAAGGCCTTTTAATACTTCTGTTAATTCTTCGATATTATTGTCATCTGTCACAGTAGCACCCTCAATATTAATTTTTCCTTTTAAATCTAGAATCATTTGTTTTGCAAGCTTGTCCCCAATCTTTGGAAACTTCTTTAAATACAAAATATTTTCTCTTTCTATGGCGTCTATAATTCCTGAAATAGAACCCGTTGCAAGAATTGGTAAAGCCATTTTGCATCCCAAACCTTTTACATTAATGAGCTTTAAAAATAGTTCCTTTTCTTTCTCATCTTTAAATCCAAAAAGACTATGCTCATCTTCTTTAATCTGTTGATAAAGATAGACTTTGATTTCTTTTTCCATCTCAAATGCATAAGGATTTGGCGTACTTATAAAATAACCAATCCCTCCTACTTCTAAAATAATTCCTGTACTTTTGATATCTGTTACAATACCTTTCATATATTCATACATCGTACTTTCTCCTTTTTACTATTCTAGTTTACCTTCTAATCTTTTTTCTATATCTTCCATACTCGGTAATGTATTTTCTAAAAATTCCGGTATTTCTGATAAAATTTTATATTCACTAACACCAATTGGTTTATTCATATCTTTCAGTGCTAGCTCCGCTGTTACTTTTTTCTTATCTTTGCAAAGCAGAATCCCAAATGTAGGATTATCATTTTCTCCTTTTACATATTGGTCCACCGCACTTAAATAAAAATTAAGTTTCCCTGTATATTCAGGCTTAAACTCTGTTGTTTTTAACTCAATCACTACATAACTTCTAACTTTTAAATTATAAAACAATAAATCGATATAATAATCTTCATTTTCTATTTCTAAATGGTATTGTCTTCCGACAAATGCAAATCCATTTCCAAGCTCTAATAATAGCTTTGTAATATTGTTCGTTAATTGACTCTCAATATCTAACTCTTTTAAGTCACTATCTGTTGTTATAAAATCAAAAATATAAGGATTTTTTAGTAACTCTTTTACTTGTTCATTATTAGGAGATGGTAATGTTTTATCAAAGTTTGTTGTTTTATTTTCTAACAATGCTTGGCGTTCATAGAGTTTGCTTGCAATTTGATGAGATAATATTGTAGTAGACCAACCATTTAGAACGGATTGTTCTGCATACCAAATTCTTATTGTTTTATCTTTTACCTTATCTAATAATATTTGATTATGATTCCAAGATAATTTTGCAAGAACTTCTTGCAAAA
>CAZWXX010000046.1:0-9355 GCA_964637865.1 uncultured Muribaculaceae bacterium
GTATTCGTACATTTTCCTTCACTATCAGGACTTCCATTATAAATTAGTTTTACTCCACCAGTTTCTGTTGTTCTTACAATTTTCCAACAAAATCCTCCAAATTTTACATTATTATTCGTAACAGCTCCTCTATAGTAATGAACTGGATACTTATCATCTTTAGTGGAATTAAGAGTATAAACTCCTTTTCCATTCGTGTCTGATGAGATCGCACTAAAGTCTATTCCAGTAGTTGCTGTTACAAACTTGCTTTGGATATTATCTAATACTGCACTCTTCGCTATTTCGGCATATAAAGTTTTAGGAATTGTTTGCATTGCCTCTATTCTAAGTTGTCCTTTAAACATGGTCTCCATTACTTCATTGGTAGCATCTTGATCGATCCACATTTTTAAGACATAAGTATATTTTGCTTTTGGCTCAATTGTTCCTGTTTCTAAGACTCTATTGGGATGTTCTCCAATCGCATTTAATAATTGTAAATCTACTTCACTTCCATCTTTTGTAAGTTGATATTTGATGAAGGAGTCATTCATACGATTTTGTCCCTCAGCAAGATCTAAGTCATCTAAATAAATCGTATAATCACTGGTTACATTCCCTTTATTTTCTAATGTAAAAGTATACCCCTCTTGGGACATGCCTTCTTCATTACTAACGGGCACTGCTTCTGTAAAAGAAATTCCTCCTGCCATCGTATCATCTAACTCTAACTCTAGATTTCCTGCGGTTAGTATTGTTAACTCTTTGGTTCCTCTAAGAGTTAGTTGTAACCAGGCATAAGAGAGTCCTATTAACATAAATACTGCACTTACTCCGACAATAACTCCCATCTTATGTTTCTTTAACCAATTTTCGTTTTTCTCTTTCATCTCTTGCTCTCCTCTACTTTCTAATCTAATTATAATAGCATAAAGAAAAAAACACAAGCAAAAAACTAAGACGAGACAAAATTAGACATCCTATTTTTTATCCATCTTAGCTCTAGGAAAACTGTGATAATACACTTCTTTTAACCGATCTGTTGTAACATGTGTATAAATTTGAGTAGAAGAAATACTTTCATGCCCTAAAAGCTTTTGCACACTAAGTAAATCACACCCTTCATTTAATAAATGTGTGGCAAAAGAATGCCTTAACATATGAGGTGAAATATTTTTACTAAGTGTTGTCTTCTTGATAACTCTATCTAAAATATAACGAACTCCACGTTCTGTAAGCACTCCCCCTTGATGATTCAAAAAAAGATAAGGACTTGCTTTTATATTTAACTTTTCTCGTCCATCTTTTAAATATATTTCTAAAATATCTTGGGCATACTCCCCAAACTCAACGATTCTCTCTTTATTTCCTTTTCCCAAAATAAGAATAGTCCGATCAGAAAGATGAATATCTGAAAGCTTAATAGAAACAAGTTCTCCAACTCTAACTCCAGTAGCATATAAAAGTTCTAAGATAAGTAAATCTCTCTGTCCTAAAGATGTAGAAGTATCAGGAACTAAAAAAAGTTCTTCCAACTCATGATACTCAAAATACCTAGGAAGCATTTTCTCACGTTTCAACCCATGAACATGAGAAAAGACATTAACATGAATATACCCTTTATTCAATAAATATTTATAAAAGCTACGAATAGAAGATAACTTTCGATTAATAGAGGATGGCTTCTCGCATTTTTTTTTCAAATACATAAGATAAAATCGAACATCACTATATTCTATTTTTTTATAGTCTAATTCCTCTTTTTCTAAATAAGAAAAATAATCATTTAAATCATTTTCATAACTATTTCTAGTATAGGAAGAATAATGTCTCTGATAAATTAAATAGTCTAAAAACTCATCTTTTTCCTTCATGAAGTCATCCCCTTACTTTTAGAGAAGACTTCTTTTTCTTCAAATCCATAATCATCTAAAATACCTTGTTCATCACTCTCATACTTACGTTTAAATTCCATTTCTTTTTCATACGCCAGTTTTTCTAAAATAGTCTCGTTTTCTTCTACATCATTTAAATATTCTTGATAATTTTTAAAAGAAATAGGATCGAATAAATGAAGACTATTTTCTTCTCCAGCAACAAACATAAGTTGACCATCTATGGTAGTAGCAGAAGATAAAGTCTCTTTCTTATGAATATCTTCTACTGTTTGCATAAATAAAACAGTATTTCTAAGAGTAGTATAACTAGATCGTAAAATACGATAAATCTGTTTTTGTTCCTCAATTAAAGCTTCACTTTCCTGAGAAGTAGGTAAAAAAGAATCTTCCTTTTCCCGTTTTCTATCATAATATTTAGTATATTTTTCTAAACTTTCATATAAAGGATTACGCTCTGTAACACTTTTACTACACGGTATGTATTTAGCAAGTTTTTTAGCATCCATATAATCTAATTTTAAAAAAGCAGAAAAAGGAGAAAATACATATTCTCTAGTCTTTTCATTTTCCACTAAACGAAATAACTTAGTACAAAATTGTTCTAACTCAGGAGTATCTTTCAATATTTTAGAAGATTTCTTCTTTCCTCGTTCCAACAAAGCATATTTTTGTAAAAGTGGACTGTCATATACCAAATCAAGTTCTTTAAGATCTGAATTTTGCTTATAAGTTACAAGTAAATGATAAGAAGAAATATCTTTTTTATAATTCTTTTTCGTAATATGAAAAAAAGCACGTAAAAACTCTTCCTCGCTCTCATATCCTGCTAACAAAGAATCAATTTCCATCAAAGTGAATTTATCTCTTACTTCATGATCTACAACAAATTTTAAACATTCACACATTTTATATTTACGTGCTACAAGGGGATCTTTTTGTAAAGCCTTAGATAATGTTAAGTATTTCATTTCATAATTAAAAACATCAGAAAAACGATCAAGCCACAAACGATATCTACTCATTCTTATCACCTGATATTACTATAACATATCTATCATCAAAAGAAAAGAAGGACTATTCCTTCAAAGTACCACATTTACTACACTGAACTTTCCCATCTTTAGATATTAAATACTCTCCACATTCTAAACACTTACCTGAAACTGGCATATCCCAAGATGCAAACTTACATTTAGGAAAATGATTACAACCATAAAAGACTTTACCTCGTTTTGTTTTTCTCTCAATAATCTTACCATCACATAAAGGACAGTCCATAATCACTTTTTCTTCCTTTTCTTTCTTTTTGATATATTTACATTCAGGATAATTACTACAAGCAGTAAATTCACCATAACGTCCTTTTCGAATCACTAAAGGACTCCCACACTCAGGACAATTTTCTCCTGTTTGAACAGGCTCCTTTTTCTCCATATCAGAAAATGCTTTCAAAACTCTTGGTTCAAAAAGTTTATAAAACTCCTCCAAAACCTGATTCCAAATCATCTTTCCATCGGCAATAGAATCTAGGTCTTCTTCCATTTCTCGTGTATATTCAACATTAATTAAATCAGAGAAAAACTCTTGTAATTTATCCGTCGTTTCAAAACCAATATCAGTAGGTTTAAATTTCTTATCTTCTAAAACAACATAACCCCGATCTTTAATGGTCTCCATGGTTTGAGCATAAGTAGAAGGTCTACCAATACCAAGTTCTTCCATCTCTTTAATTAATTTTGGTTCTGAATACCTAGCAGGAGGTTTCGTAAAATGTTGTTCACTCTCTACATCTTTGGTGTGTTTTTCTTCTTTACAAACAAACTCTGGAAGTATTTTATCTTCACTAGATTCATAATCTTGATATACTTTTAAATACCCATCAAAAACAAGCACCTGTCCTGTAGCTTTAAAAGTATAATCAGAGTTATCAAGAAGAACTGTTGTCTGATCTACTTTAGCAGGAGCCATTAAAGAAGCCAAAGTTCTTTTATAAATAAGACTATATAACTTAAATTCATCATCTTTCAAATATGGTTTGACTACTTCTGGCTTTCTTAATATACTAGTAGGACGAATTGCCTCATGCGCATCTTGTACATTCTCCGTCTTCTTACTTTTTTTAACATATCCAACATATTCTTTACCATAATTTTCTGAAATATAATGTAGTGTAGGTCCAATAAATTCATCACTAAGTCGAATAGAATCTGTTCTCATATAAGTAATAAGACCAACAGTTTCATTTTCCAAATCAATACCTTCATAAAGCTTCTGGGCTAGACTCATAGTCTTTTTAGCAGGAAAACCAAGCTTAGTAGATGCTTCTTGTTGAAGTGTAGAAGTAATAAAAGGAAACTTACTATTTTTACTTTTTGCCTTTTTTGAAACACTATAAACAAGATAATCTTCTCCAATAGAGGCAAGTACTTTATTAGCATCCTCTTCACATTTAAGTGAAATATCTTCATTTTTATATTGATAAAGTGTAGCATCAAAATCTTTAAAATGAGCGGTAATAGTCCAATATTCTTCTGGTTGAAATGCCATAATCTCACGTTCTCTATCCACGATCAGTTTTAAAGCAACACTTTGAACACGTCCCGCACTCTTAGCTCCTATTTTACTTTGTAATAACTTACTAAGTCGAAACCCAATAATACGATCTAAAATACGCCTAGTTTCCTGACTGTGTACTAAATTTGTATCAATAACAGTAGGATGTTTAATCGCATCTAATACTTTATCATGAGTAATTTCATTAAATAAAACACGCTTATACTGATTATCTTTAATTCCTAACGTATCTTTTAAATGCCATGCAATAGCCTCCCCCTCACGATCAGGGTCACTAGCAAGATAAATCATATCACTATCTTTCACATCTTTCTTTAATTCACCAATCAGTTTTTTCTGTCTAGAAATAGGAATATAATTAGGTTGAAATCCATTCTCAACATCCACTCCTAACCCATATTTACCACTAGTAGCCAAATCTCTTATATGTCCTTTACTAGAGACAACTTTATAATCACTTCCTAAATATTTTTCTATTGTCTTACTTTTACTAGGACTTTCGACAATTACTAAATTCTTCATGATCTTCTTCCTTCCTTTTATACTTATAATGTTATTTTATATTTATGTCAAGCTCATATTATTATACTATGTAAAACAAAAAATACGATAATTATTTTTGTTTTAATAAATAATCTCTAACAGGAGCATAACTTTTTCGATGTTCTTTAATAATTCCATGTAAAGAAATAGCTTCTAGGTGTTTCTTAGTAGGATATCCTTTATTATGTATAAAGTCATACATTGGGTATTTTTGATGTAATTCTGCCATCATTCGATCTCTTTCTACTTTTGCAATAACACTAGCAGCAGAGATAGTAATACTTTTTAAATCTCCTTTGATAATAGAAGTAGTTGGAATAGATTGATCAAGGGGCATAGCATCGATTAAGATATGTTCTGGTACAATGGTACAAGAAGAAATTGCCTCCATCATCGCTTCTTTTGTCGCTTCGTAAATATTAATCTCATCAATTCTTGTTTCACTAACAATACCAAGTCCAATACCAAGTGCTTGTTTTTTAATTTCCTCATAGAAAAATTCACGTTTTTTTTCACTCAGTTTTTTAGAGTCTGTTAGTCCATCTAAGGAAAACTCTTCTGGTAAAACGACACAGGCTGCCACTACTGGTCCAACAAGTGGTCCTCGTCCTACTTCATCAACTCCCGCAATAAGAGAGATTCCCTGACTTCTAAGTTCTCTTTCATACATATAATTATCGATATCCATAACATCACCTATCTATATTAAATTTTCACTTGTGAAACTTTTTCTAATATTTTTTCAACGCCAAAGGAGTCATTAGAAGTAGTAATTTCTTTTGCAACTGCTTTTAACTCTTCACAAGCATTAGAAACAGCAACCCCATAACCTACTCGCTTTACCATCCGAATATCATTATAACTATCTCCAATAGCAACTACATCTTTCATTTTCACTTTTTCATTCCTAGCAATAATTCGTAATGCCTCATATTTATCAACACCTTTATTTACCACTTCAATAATATAAATATGTTCTCCAAACACTTGCAAATTAAAATTAACTTCCAATTTTAACTTTTTCATCATTTTGAAAGCACTCTTAGCTTTCTCTTCTCCAGTAAAATGAAGTTCTATTTTATAAATATGATTCTTATTCTTAGATAAAAATTGATTAAAGTCTTTAATCTCACTTTTCATAACTTTATCTTTTTTCTCTTGATAAATAGTAGATACATATAAATGCCAACTATCTGGTGTACAAAAATACAAAATAGAAGATGCTTCAAAAGTCTGTTTAATATTACGAACTACTTGTTTTGGAATTGGCATTTTATAAATGACTTTTTCTCTTGTATTATCATAAATATAAGCTCCATTACATCCTACCACATAATCTAGGAAATTAAAATCTTGATTATAAGCCAAAACAGAAGTAGGAACTCTACCACTTGCAATTACAAATCGATGTCCAAGACTTCTGCAAGCATCAATTGCTAATACGGTAGTCATTGGGATTGCCTCTTCTGAATCAATAAGTGCCCCATCAAAACTAGTGGCAATGATTCTTTTATTTTGTACTACTTCCTTTTCCATAAAAGCATCCTCCAATTTTTAATGTTACTTTTGTAGTATATCATAAATTTAATACATAAGAATAAAATTTCTTCTTTTTTTAAGAAGAAATTTTATTATTCTACTCCTCGTTTAATCAAGCTATCATAGAAAGCATACATAATAGCAAGAATTCCAGATAATAAAATGGAACAAAAGAACGTTGGCCAGAAAATATCAGTCATTACAACTCTATTTGCAAATAATATGAAAATAAAGTAATAAGCAGAAAGTGCAAACATATAACTCATATAAATCCACCTTGCTTTTAAAATAGTATTCACAAGTAAATAATAATAAACGATAAGATTTAATAGTTGACTAATAACATAGGCAAATAATTGACCAAAAATAACATAAAAGTCCACTACTTTAGCATTGAAATACTGTGAAAACCAAATAAATATCATCATGAAAAAACTAGATACAACAATAGCAGTAATTGCTTTTTTAAAATCGAATTTTTTCGTAATAACATTGGTAATAAAATAAACAGTTGAGAACAAAATAACTGCATAACTAAGTGTTACGTCTCCCATATCAATAGAAAATCTACTCATAACATGAAGACAAATTAAAACTGTAGATAACAAAAATAGGTAAATAGAAAAATGTTCATGAGATTCTTTCTGCTTCGTATTTTTAGATACTACTTCTTTCTTTGGTAGTATGACTTTTTCCTCTGCAGGAATTGGTTTTATTTGTTGTTTCGTAATGACTTTCTTAGTAGTATTTGCTTTCACTACTTTAGCATTTGATTTTTCTTCGTTCTTTTTTTCTACTTTCTTTTGATGATTATCTTTCTTAGATGATGAATGATTAGAATTATTTTTCTTTTTTTGCGTTTTATTATTTATTACTTGCTTCGAATTAGTTTTCTTTTTTTGTCCTGTCTTACTATTTGGATTTTTTTCTTTTCCACTCGCCATAACTTTCCTCCTTATTCTATATTTAATATATCATAAATTAGATAGATTGAAAAGAAAAAATAAGGAAAAATCAAAAATAACAGACTCTCATCAACTCCTAATAAAGTGTATAAGGAAAACACAAAACTCAGGTTATTTATACTGAAAAGCAAATTATCCAAATCTTGTAAATTATGTGGAGAAATCCAGATTTAGTAGACTTATTTCTTCATTATTTACTGTAATTAAAAGAATTCGCAGAAAAATGAGACGAAATGAAACGAGTGAATGTAAAATTGTAGATAGTTTTCCCCTAGTAGTGAACAAATTTGGACGAGCTTATTTTGGTAAAAGATTGAGGGAGTATTCAAGTTATGGTTATTGTGCCAGAAAAAAAGAAACTTATTATGGAATGAAAGTTCATACCATTACAGATTTAAATGAAAATCCAATAGATTATCTATTAACAAAAGCAAATGTAGATGATAGAGATGCTTTATACGAATTATCAAATAAAATAAGTATGGATACTTTATTTCGTAATTTAATATCTAAGCTTCTCAGAAGAATAGAATCTACCTTTAATCAACTTATTGAACACTTTGATATTGAACGAGTAAGATCCAATTCTATTTTAAGTCTTTGTACTATGCTGGAAATAAAATTTTTGTATTTTAATATTCTAACTGAAATTGGTAATTCCACCAAAATATCTAATGTTATAAATTTTTCACTTACTCAACTACAAATGGATTATTTTGACTGCCATCTCCACTAGAAAACGATATTCCTGGAGCAAGAGATACACTAGGACGAACGCCGTTCACGTCGCGATCATTGTCACTGTACAAGGCACCAGTTGATTCGACACGAAAGCAAAAAGCCTGATCACCCTCTAAGTTTGATAGCGACAAAGCCCACCAACCCTGTTTCGTATATAAATAAAAACTATCCTGAGGATTACCCCAGCCACCGGCTAACATAATTTCATCTGCTGTTAACAGTGCCACAGGATAGGTTAACAATCCATTTCCATTTTTTGCATTCACTGTAAATTTATCAGCATCATTCACACAATTAAGACTTGGCTGATGCGTTGTATATAGCCTATCATATGCTCCGAAATAAGTATTACTTCCATCCACTCTAGAACTCCGATCATCACACCAAATTGTATCCTCTAGCTTACTAGTATAGTCTATCATACTAGTTTGATACCATATATCAATTACTTGTTTAATTCTGGACGATGTTGTACCATCCATATATCCTACATATTCTAAAGCCTTCTTAGCCAAAATAAATTCACTCGTTCCAATCTGTGTTGCCTCTCCTGTAGTATTCGTACATTTACCTTCACTATCAGGACTTCCATTATAAATCAGTTTTACTCCACCAGTTTCTGTCGTTCTAACGATCTTCCAACAAAGTCCCGCAAACTTCACATTATTATTGGTAACAGCCCCTCTATAATAATGGACTGGAAACTTTTCATCTTTGGTAGTATTTAGAGTATAGACTCCTTTTCCATTGGTATCTGATGAGATACTTCCAAAATCAATTCCCGTAGTCGCAGACACAAACTCACTTTGAATATTGTCCATTACTGCCTTCTTAGCAATTTCATCATAAAGTCCTAATCCCAAACTTCTCTTACCACTAGGAAAATCTAAGTTTCTATTATAAAGTCCTACATCACTACCAAATATAACATTTTGAGTACTAGCAGTATTGTTAGTCACTCTCACTTTATATGTTTTTACTTTATCACTAACAATAACATAACCACCCTCTGTTGGAGGTGTATCCCCATTAGAAATATAACTTACATTAACACCATCTTCTGCTTCATACCACAAATTAAACTTAGCATCAATAGTATTTACATTCTTTAAA
>CAZWXX010000047.1:0-9316 GCA_964637865.1 uncultured Muribaculaceae bacterium
AAAAAGAATGTAGAATTATAATAATCTACACTCTTTTCTTATCCTTAGAAATCACAATATCGTCATTCTTCAAATCAAACTCTACAGTCATACCATAACTAATTTCATCATTAATAATTGCCCGAGCAAGTAAATCTTCAATTTTTTTAGTTACAAGTCTCTTAAGAGGTCTTGCTCCATAAACTTCACTATAACCATGTTCAACTAAATAATCTCTTGCTTTATCCGTTAATTTTAAATGAATATTTTTATCAGTAAGACGCATCTCAATTTCCAATATGATTTTATCTAAAATTTCATAAGTGGTTTTCTTATCTAATGACTGGAAGGTAATAACTTCATCAATACGATTAATAAATTCTGGTCTAAAATGAGCTTCTACTTCTTTCATAACAAGTTGAGGATTTCCTTCTAATATATGCTCACTTCCTAAATTAGAAGTCATAATGATAATCGTATTTTTAAAATCCACTGTTCTACCATTAGAATCCGTAATACGTCCATCATCTAATATTTGAAGAAGTAAATTTAAAACTTCAGGGTGAGCTTTTTCTACTTCATCGAAAAGTACAATACTATATGGATTTCTTCGAACGGCTTCTGTAAGTTGTCCTCCTTCATCATATCCAACATAACCAGGAGGAGAACCAATCAGTCTTGATACACTAAACTTCTCCATATACTCACTCATATCAATACGAATCATATGTGTCTCATCATCGAAAAGACAATAAGCAAGACTACGTGCCACCTCTGTTTTACCAACACCTGTTGGACCTAAAAAGATGAAAGAACCAATGGGACGATTTGGATCTTTAATTCCACTACGACTTCTCAAAATAGAATTACTAACTAGTTCTAACGCTTCTTCCTGTCCCTTTACTCTAAGTCTTAGATTATCTTTTAAATGTAGTAGTCTCTCTTTCTCACTACTCATCAATTTAGAAACAGGAATATTAGTCCATTTTGCAATCACTTTCGTAATGTCTTCCTCACTAACAGTATCACTCAAAATATGTCCATCATCTTGACTTTTCATCTGTTGAAGCTCTCTTAAAAGAGATGGAATCACACCATTTTGAAGTCTAGCAGCACTTTCAAAATCATAACGATTCTTCGCTTGCTCTAAATCAAACCGTGCTTCCTCTAACTCTTTTTTCTTCTTACTAACTCGGTCATTAAATTCCTTTTCCTTTTTCCAATTTTCTTGAAATTTAGCTTCCTTTTCTCTTAATATAGAAAGTTCCTCTTTAATTTTTTTAAGTCTTTCTAAAGAAAGAGCATCTTCTTCTTTTTTTAATGCCTGTTTTTCTATTTCTAGTCTCATAATCTGACGAGTTAAAACATCAAGTTCTGTTGGAACCGAATCCATTTGTACTCGAATAGTAGCACATGCTTCATCTACTAAATCAATAGCTTTATCTGGTAAAAACCGATCTGTAATATATCGATTAGCAAGAGTTGCTGCAGACACAAGCGCATTATCATGAATACTAACACCATGATAAATCTCAAATCTCTCTTTCAACCCTCTAAGAATCGTAATGGTATCTTCTACACTAGGCTCACTAACTTTAATCTTTTGAAACCGTCTCTCTAAAGCACTATCTTTTTCAATATATTTACGATACTCATTTAATGTAGTAGCACCAATGACATGGATACCACCTCTAGCAAGAAGAGGTTTTAAAATATTAGAAACATCCATTGCCCCTTCCATATTTCCTGCTCCAACTATCGTATGAATTTCATCAATAAACATAATAATAGACCCATCGCTTTTTTCTATTTCCTTCAAAACACTCTTAAGTCTTTCTTCAAATTCACCACGATATTTAGCCCCTGCAATAAGAGACGCCATATCTAATTCCCAAACTGTTTTATTACGTAAAGACTCTGGTACATCCCCTTTTTCAATTCGAAGAACAAGTCCTTCTACAATCGCTGTCTTACCAACTCCTGCCTCGCCAATTAAAACTGGATTATTTTTTGTTTTTCTAGATAACACTCTCGTAATACTACGTATTTCATCATCTCTTCCTATAACAGGATCAATCTTTTTTGCTTTTACTGCATCATTAATATTACGTCCATATTTCTCTAAAACATTTTCATCCTTTTCTTGATTCATAGTATCACTCCTTTCATCTGTAACTAGTTATACTACCATTTTTAGCAATTGTCAAGCAAGAGTGCTAAATATCAATTTGCTTGTTTTTCATAAACTCCCGAAGCATTCGCATTAATGCTCTTTTTTCAATTCTAGATACATAACTTCGAGAAATATGCAACTCTTTCGCAATCACTTTTTGTGTCTGTTCCTCATATCCCATAAGTCCATATCTTCTAATAATAATCTCTTTTTCTCTAGGTGTTAACACTTTAATATATTCCCCTAATAATTTAATATTATCCTTAAGTGAAATATCTTCCAAAAAATCAGGTTTTGGGGTTTTTAAAATATCAAGTATCGATATTTCATTCCCATCTTTATCAAATCCAATAGACTCATTAATAGAAACATTTTTATTATTCTTATTATTACTACGAAAATACATTAATATTTCATTTTCAATGCATCTAGCACAATAAGTTGTAATTTTTGTTCCTTTTTTATTAGAGAAAGTATCTACACCTTTAATAAGTCCAATAGTACCAATGCTGATAAGATCATCTTGATCTATATTTTTATAATCAAATTTTTTAACGATATGAGCGACTAATCTTAAATTATGTTCAATTAACATATTACGGGCATTTTTATCGCCTAGTCGCATATCGTTAATTGCTTTTGCTTCTTCTTCGCTACTTAACGGATCAGGAAATACTTGATTAGAGTAAGATCCAGTAATAAAAATAGAGCGAATAAATTCTAAAATACTAAAAAACATATACTCACCTACGTTAAAGTATATGTAAAACGAAATTATTTTTGCAAAATTTGTAAATTTATTTGGTTGAATTATATGTCTATTTAAGATAAAATAAGATAGGTGATGATTATGAAAACAGTATTAATTGGTGCTGGAAGTGATTTAGGACTTCATATAGATGGTGCACGTCTTGCTCCAAAAATGCTTTTAAATGATTTAGCAAGTTTTTATCAAGGGGAAAGTATTTTACTAGAGCAAGATAATAGTATTATAAAGAGTAGAACTCTTGCAGACAAAAGAAAGAACCAAGTAGAACTACAAAAATATAATGCTAAACTTTACGAAATAGAAAAAAAGTATATAGATGAAGGATACTTTCCAATTACAATTGGAGGAGATCATTCTATATCTATTGCATCAGCATTAGCAGATAATAAGAAAAATGAAAATATTGGACTTATATGGTTAGATGCTCATGCCGATTATAGTACTTTTAATACAACAGAATCAGGGAACTTAAACACATTATCCCTTGCTGCTATTAATGGTTACAAATGTAGTGAACTAGGATCTTTTCACGATGGTAATTTCATTCCCACAAAAAATACAGTAGTAATTGGAGTAAATAAAATTAACTCTTGGGAAAGAGAAAATGTAAAATACTCAGGTATCACAGTTTTTACCATGGAAGATATAAAAAAGCAAGGAATAGAGACTATAATGAATCAAGCATTTGCTATTGCAGGAGAAAAAACAAACGGAATTCATATTAGTTATGATTTAAATTTGCTATCACCTGAAGTAGCAACCGGTGTATCGATTCCCGAAGAAAATGGTCTAACAGAAGAAGAGATAATGGAAACGATAACGTTTATTTTAAAACAAATAGATAAATTGACAGGATTTGATTTAGTAGAGTTAAATCCAACAAGAGACTTAAATAGAAAAACAGAACAAATAGCAGTAAATATTCTAGCAAAAACAATAATGGCTTTAGAAAAGAAATAAAGCATTTATTACTTGCTACTAGTAACCAGGTCAAAATCTTTGAATGTCATTTGCTATATTAAGTATGTCAAAAACAATTAGGTTTGCTTGGGGTTCGTGGTATCGCGGACGGTAAGAACTGGTTTATCCAGTTCTTATTTTTTTGTTTAAGGAAATATTTTTATTTCTTTATTCTTATAATTTTTCCATCTCGAGCAGTATGTAAGAAATCCTTACATACTGAATTTCTATCTAATTCGTGTTCTAAAATATTATTCAAATGCATTGTAATGTTATTTCTAGTTGTATCAAAAAGCTCTGCTATTAATTTTTGACTAAGCCATACTGAATCTTCATCTACTATTACTTCAATTGTTTTCTCTTTATTTTGTTTTGTAAAAATTAAAAATTCTGCTGTTGAATTTCTTATTTGTAGAGTTTGCATTAGTTCACCCCCTAAATAATTTTCTATAATAAACTTCTAATTAAATTAGAACTTAAATTATGTATAATTCCTATAATTTCATGAAAATAGTATAAAATTATTCTACAATAGGATATGGGAATGCACCGCCAACCATTTTCGCACTTACGAAAATAACTACTTTATCCCTTCTTATAGTTGACATTTCTTTAAAAATCATATTTTAACATTTATTTATAAGAATTTTAAAATAACTATTTTTGAACTACATAGTTATTTAAACTCTTCGATATTATGAAACATAAATATTAGTTTATCAATCGCTTTATCAGTATGGTAATGGCCACAGTACCACAAATTATAATCTATAGTTTCTTCTATTTCATCCAAAAAATATTCAGTTGAATTATCTACTGTAGATTGATCTACTCCTTCTAAAAACATTTCTCTTGGCAAGTATTTATAAGGACATGTATGAGATAAAATTATATCAACTTTATTATCTAAATCTTTTAATATTCTCTTTATCTTATTCTTTGTTTTTTCACTTGGTTGTTCACTTTCATACCAATTATACCCTCTTGCTAATCTAAAATATTTATCAACACTATAAGCTCCGCCTATTACAAGAACATTATAATTATCAAAATTATAAATTTCTCCATCTTTAGCAAACAATATATTTGGATAATCTTCTTCATAATATACAATTCCATTATGAAATTTTTTTGTTTTATATGATTTTATATTTTCTGGTCTTTCTTCATGATTACCATGTATACAGAAAAAAGTTATTGGATATTGTAATAAACTATCTTTCAACATATAATCTTTATCACTTGCATAATAATTTATTCCCGCATCTCCAAGTACAATTAATATATCATCCAAGGTTGTTTCATTAGCATAGCAAAAATAAAATACTTTCCTAAAATCGGCATGTTTATCTCCTGTTATATAAATCATCTTGAATCACCACCCATACCATTATAATGTATTAAAAAGTAATGTCAACATTAAAAAGGTTTAAAAAAAGAATTTTATATTTTAATTAGAAAACCTTAGTTATAAGCATTTTGATTGATTCCAATTTTCATATCTATGTATTAGGCTTTCCATTTCTTCAGGAACTTTAATATAATCCATTGGAATTTGAGATGCACCAGATATTTTTACATTTTCCAATCTATATTTTCCTGTATTCACTTTATTATCTTCTATATATTTTAGTTTAATTATTATTTTATTTTCTATTTCTGTATCAATATCAAATACTTCAAAATAGATAAATTGATTATCACTTTTAAAGGTTTCACTCAACAATTTACTTTTGGCATTTAGGACAATAATAAGTACCTCTTCCTCCAACTACAATTTTTAAAATTTTTTCTTGACACTTCGGACAAACCTCTCCTTTTTTACCATGAATCAACAGTTCGTTCTGAAAAAGACCATGCACACCCTCACTAGATGTAAAACTTTTAATAGTAGTCCCTCCTAAAGAAATTGCTTTATCTAAAACAGATCTTGTATTTTCTATAATCTTCCCACACTCTTTTTTTGTTACCTGAAATGATGCTCTCTTAGGATGAATAGAACTCAAAAATAAGATCTCATCGTCATAAATATTACCAATTCCTGCAATAATAGTTTGATCTAATAACGCTGTTTTAATTGGAATCTTTTTAGTTTGAAGTTTTTGATACAAATATTCTTTAGAAAGTCTACTATCATCATATTCATAGCCAAGAGACGAAAGTGGTAAAACTTGATATACATCTTCTTTCTTAAGTAAATGCATTTTACCAAACTTACGAACATCACAAAAACGCATCTCTTGATGATTATCTAAAGTGAAAACAACATGTTCATGCTTACCACGTGCATCTCCAATATTTCGAAAGAAAAATTTTCCTTCCATTCTCAAATGAATTAATAAAGCCTTCGTAGTAAGCATAAAAACAAGCCATTTCCCACGAGTAGTAACTTTTTCTATCACTTCTCCTTCAAGTTGTTTACAAAAAGACAAAACATCAGGTTCTGCAATAATATTATCCCAATATACTTTGACATTTGTAATCTTTTTCCCAACAAGCAAAGGTTGCAAACTACGAGCAACCGTCAATACCTCTGGTTTTTCTGGCATCCTCTCACCTCCTATTTTGCTTCATACCAATCCCTACCAATAGCAATAGAAACCGAAAGTGGTACGGATAAAGTCACAACATGTTCCATAATATCTTTAACAATTTTCCTTACAACTTCCAACTCTTCCTCAACTACATTAAACACAAGTTCATCATGTACTTGAATTAACATTTTACTCTTTAACCCCCGCTTATGAAATTCCTGATAAATAAGAACCATTGCCTTCTTCAAAATATCAGCAGCACTTCCCTGAATTGGTGTATTAAGTGCCATTCTCTCTCCTGCAGACCGAATCATGTAATTTTTACTCTTCAACTCTTCAATAACTCTCTTTCGATTCATAATAGTCCTAACATACCCCTTTTCATAAGCTTCCATCTTTTCTCTTTCCATATAGGAAGAAATTCCAGGATAAGTAGCTAGGTAACGATCAATAAATTCTTTTGCCTGTTTAAAATCAATCTTTAAATCCTCACTAAGTCCAAAACTACTAATACCATAAAGAATACCAAAGTTAACTGCTTTCGCAGCACGTCGTTGATCCTTTGTAACTTCATCCATAGGTATATGAAAAATATCAGAAGCAGTTTTGGCATGAATATCAGCATTATGATTAAATGCCTCAATTAAATTCGCCGCATTAGCAAATGATGCAAAAATTCGAAGTTCTACTTGTGAATAATCACTAGAAAGTAAATAAGAATTCTCATCTGCAACAAATGCTTTACGAATAAGTCTAGCATACTGATCACGTGCTGGAATATTTTGAAGATTAGGACTAACACTAGAAAGTCTTCCTGTTCTAGTTAATGTTTGATTAAATACAGTATGGATTCTTCCATCTTCTCTAATTTCTTCTTTTAAGCCAACGGCATAGTTAGTATAAAGTTTAGCAAGTGTACGATAATCTAATACTTTTTGAATAATAGGATGATATTCCACTAGACGATCCATAATTTCTTTATTAGTAGAAAAATTATTATTTTTTACTTTTTTAGGATATGGCAATTCTAATTTAACAAATAAAATCTCGGCAAGTTGCTTAGGGGATAAAATATTAAATTCTTCTCCTGCCTCTTGATAAATATCCTGTGCCAAAACATCGAGCTGCCCTTTTAAATCAACAGCAATATTTTCTAGATAATTAGAATCTACCTTAATCCCTGTAAGTTCCATATCAGCAAGAACTTCTGCTAAAGGCATCTCAACATCATAAAATAATTCTTCTTCCTCATTTTCTACTAATTCACGAATCAAACGTTCTCTTGTCTCATAAATCACTTTAGCTTTAGAAACTACAATTTTCTGCAAATACCCCTCATCCACTTCTTTAGGTCTTTTATCCGTTCCATAAGTATCTTCATACGCCTCCATTTCATAATCGAAAGCACGAGACACAAAACTAATATCGTCTTTTACTGTATAATCAAGCAAATAACAAGCAATCATCATATCATAAGAAACATTCTTAGGATAGATACCATAAGAATGAAAAACAACAATACTTTTCTTTAAATCATAAGTGAATTTAGAATTTTCTCCTGTAAACAAATGTTGATATTCTAAAATTTTATCAGCAGGAATAAAATATCCGACTTTTCCATCATAAATACCAATTCCTAAAAGAGAGGCTTTGCTATAATTTGATCCTCTAACTTCTAAATAAAAGGCATAATCTCTATCACTAGAAAGTTCTGAAATATCACGAATAGAAACATCCGCTTGTTCTTTTTTGTGTTTATCTTTTTCTTCTTCTGTAATATTTAACTTTCGAAGTAAAGAGTTAAACTCATATTCTTCTAATTTTTGAATAAATTTTTCTCTAGAAATACCACGATATTCTAAATCTTCTAAAGTAAAATCAAGAGGAACATCTCGATAAATAGTAGCAAGATCATAACTCATATAAGCATTTTCTTTATCAGCTAAAAGTTTTTCTTTCGTCTTTCCTTTCACTTCATCAATATGCTCATATAAATTATCTAAATTATCATACTGGGAAAGAAGACGAATCGCCGTTTTCTCCCCAATTCCTTTTACCCCTGGAATGTGGTCACTAGCATCCCCCATAAGCGCTTTAAGATCTATCATACGAATAGGATCAACTTGATACGTCTCACGAAACACGTTTTTATCCATCCGAATAAAACCACTTTGCTTTAATAACTTAACATCTACTTCCTCACTAATCAATTGTAATAAATCTTTATCACTACTAATAATAGTAGCAATAAACTCATCTTCACTGTCTACAATTTTAGAAACGGTTCCAATAATATCATCTGCCTCATACTGATCAATTTCATAATGATAAATTCCCATAGTATCTAAAACTTTTTTAGCTTCAGGAAACTGAAGACGTAACTCTTCAGGCATTTCCTGTCGCCCTGCTTTATAAGAATCATACTTATCATGTCGAAATGTTTTTCCTTTATCAAAAGCAACCATAATATAACTAGGTTTTTCTTCTTCTATAATTTTATTCATCATATTAATAAATCCATATAAAGCATTAGTAGGAAATCCTTTTGAATTTCTCATAATAACACCATTATACGCTGTTGCATAATAACTACGAAATAATAAATTATTCCCATCTACTAAAATTACTTTCTTCATTCTTATCACCTACTTCCTTATCATTATAACATGATAAAGATGGAATTGAAATTTATTTTATAGAAGCTAAAACCTGACTTTCTCTAATTTCCTGTGCTTCTAATCTTTCAATTCTATTTGTAAAAATGAATGTGCAAATAATTGCCACAAAATAAATAAGTACAACACAAACCCCTCTTTTCATAATTTCTCTCATCTTTACCTCTCCTTTCTTTGATAATTCAATTATATACTATACAAATGTTCGTGTCAATAATATTTTGAA
>CAZWXX010000048.1:0-9185 GCA_964637865.1 uncultured Muribaculaceae bacterium
CATCATAGTATTCATAAGATAAAGTAATATTATTTTTATCTAGAGTATCTTTATCGTCAACTACGCTTTCTACTCCAGGATCTGTATATTCTTTATTTTGTTCAATGTTCTCAGACAGACTTCCTTTTAGTTTAATGACTGGTGGTGTTACATCTTTGGCAGTTGCATTATTTTGAACACTGGATATGACTACTCTTGCTTTAAAGACTTTATTTTGTCCTTCATTACCTACTTTCTCATCCATCCATAGTTTTAACTCATAATTATCTTTACTTCCTACTTCTAATTCTATTTGCTCTCTTAATTTCAAACTATCTAGGACTTTCGGTTCACTCCACTCTTCATTATTTCTTTTTAAAGCATATTTTAAATAAGAATGATTCATGGTACTTTTATCTTCTTCTAGACTAATATCATATATTGCTTTGACATCTCCTGTATTTTCGACACTAAACTCATATGAATCTGTCCCCATTCCACGAGTATCACTCATAGGATAAATACCATCTAGATTAATTGTTTTCTTATCTTTATATTCTATTGCAAGAGTTCCTGCTGTTACTGTATTTTCTTTTTCTCCCTTTAATACCTGTGATAAAAAGGCATAACTTAGTCCAAGGATCATTACCATACAAAGCCCAGAAACACATGCCAAGATAATAAAACTATATTTTTGTTTTTTTAAATTTATTTTCTTTTTACTCATAATTGTCTCCTCACAAAACCTCTATCTTCATATCATAGAGTTAGTTACTTTAAGATAGACCAAAGACTTCATTATGATATAGAATGGGATACCAATATACTGACTATGATTATGACTATTTTTAGATGATTGCATTCTTTTTCTTTATGTAACATAGCCAGAAAAAGCGACAATATTTTGACTAAAAATAATTTTTTTGTTTCTCTATAGTTAATATTTTTCAAATGAATTTTCTGTTTTTTTATTGAAAAACAAATTACTTTATTGTATAGTAAATATAGAATAGAAAGTATCTTTATCAAGGTTTATCAAAGGTCATAAAGTAACTAACTTTATGACCTCTAAAAAGCAATCTACTACAGGGATTTTGCAAAACTAAGTATCTAAACAAAATTAGAAAAAGAGTGCGAGAAAAGAAAGTATTTTTACGATTTCTATACCTTTCTAAAAGAATTCTAAAATTTTTAGTCGACTATTACCGTGTTCAATTGATATTCTTATAGAGAAAATGAAATGATTCAAATTCTTGCCTTGATCGGTAATAAGAACTCAAAATGTTTTCTGACTATATTGTCCATCAGTGAACATTACGTTCATTCAAACTAAAATACATTACATTGTTTCAAAAGAAAAGTAACCCTTTCGAGTTACTTTTCTTGCCTGAGGGATCCCGTACTTAACATACGATTAGAACATTCGCATATAAAATGCTTGGTTCGATACACCTCAAAGGTCTTCTGCAATTATTATACCATTTTTTTATGAATTTGCAACTAGTTCTTCAAATTTTTGCGATTTTTTTTCATCTTCTTGTTCAAGTTGTTTTAATGTTGGATTATTTCCGAATAGTTTAAAAGGAAATTTTGAAATATAAGTCCTATAATATTGCGAAACCCTTCTTGATAAATCTTCATTGGCACAATTATATTTTTTCCAAATTAAATTTGCAACATAATCTGCCATTTGAACATCTCTATTATCTTTTGAATCTAAATACTTAACTTTTACTTCTAACTCCATAAGTTCAAATTCCCATTGTAAGAACGTTTCTAAATCTTTTAATGTTTTTACTGAAGTATTTCTGTTATCAACTCTTAATTCTATTTCATTTGTTTGCAATATTGGGATATTACAAACAAATAAATATTTGAGCAAATTTTTAACAAAGAAGTTATAAGCAACGTTTTCTGATGCTCCGAATTTAGATAGGTTATCTTTATCAACAACAATTGCAATTGGAACAACTCCAGATAATTCATATAATTCATTTAAAAACAATGCTTGTTGACTATCATTAATTTTAGAAGATTTTAGTTCAACTTTTGTATTAATTGGTATATTCTTTCGTTCTTTAACAATTTCTTCAATTCTTTTATGTGCCGAAGTGACTTTATGAAGCTCTCTTGTCATAAATCCGGCAATAACAAAATATCTTTCGTTCTTCAAATGCATTGCACCTGATTCATCTAATACAATATATGTCTTCATAAAGTATCATTTCCTCTCTGTGTTATCTACCATTTTTATTTTTTCTCTTTTTAGTGTATAATTCCTTGTTTCAGATCCTGTTACATATTATATGCTAACTATTCTATCCTTATTATTCATATGAAATCAGTTGGATTTTCCATAACTTCTAGCAAATCATCAAAATCTCCACAAAAAGCTCTTTTTCTAATTTTGTTTAGATATTTAGTTTCGCAAGATGTCTATTGTAATTTTCTTATAGGTACACTTATTTAAATTAATGATTTTCTGATAAACGTTTCTATATTTTTATCTAGATAAATATCTACGGTTCCTTGATTTACTACTTTGATGAAACCAAGTCCATTGATTACGATATCTTCTCCATATTTCATTTCGTAAGTCGTTTTGGATAGTTCTTTTAAATCATTATGCCTAGGGTTTAAAAATCTTTTTGTTTTTAATTCATTAGAAATATAGAGCGTAAAGCTATTTTTTTCTCCTTCTTTATAGTCCAGTCTTACAATATCTTCTATGATAATACTTTGATTTCGTCTTAATTGATACGTTCTAGGCTTAATTTCTTTTTTGGGACTTAGTTTTTTTAATAACTCTGGAGGAGCGTAATTTACTAGACTTTTAGAGTCTACTAGTCCTGGTGTATCGATTAATGTTAAATAGTCATTTAAACTGATTGATACTGTATTTAGTGTAGTAGATGGAAGTGGCGAGATGGTAAGTTCTTGGGTATTTTCCGAATAATTTTTGATAAGCTTGTTAATTAAAGTTGATTTCCCTGCATTTGTATGACCTACTACATAAACATTTTTACTTGTTTGATTTTGTTTTATCGCATTCATCAGTTGATCAATATGATAATTTTTGGCAGTACTAATTACAATAATATCTTCAAAATGAATATTCATATTCTCAAAATAAGCGATTAGTTTTTCATCTTTTACACTCTTTGGCAACACATCTTTTTTATTTAATACTAAAATCATTTTATTAGATAATATTTTTCTAATTTCTAATATGTCTTTTTCTATATTTAATAAGTCTGTTACATATAATACTAAATCTTTTGTTTCTCCAACACTTTTCATGATGTTTAGATACTCTTCATTCGATTTTGTCACCATTTGATATTCTCCATAATTTTTCATTCGAAAACATCTTTGACATAAATCATCTTCTAAATTTAGTACATAACCTTCTTGTAACATATTTTCATTTTGTAATAAGACGCCACAGCCTAAACATTTTTTACTACTCATAATATACACCTTTCTTTAAAATATCTTTTCTTTTGTAATAAGACAAAATTCTTCTTTCTAGCCACCTGTTAAACTTTGTAATCTTCAAGTCCTTTTGACCTAGTGGATCTGTCCATATTGTTTTAATGGAAAAAAGATTCCCTGATAAAATGTCTGTTACTAATTGATCTCCTATCATAACCATTTCTGACTTTTTATAACCATCTTTTTTTATTTGACTTAAACCTTTCGTCCATGGTTTTTTTGCATTTGCTACTGCTTTTATTTTTAACTCATCTTGATAGGGTTTTATTCTTTGTTTATTATTATTAGAAATGATATAAATATCAAAATCTTTTTTTAACTTTTTAATTAATTGCTTGCTTTTTTCGGGACAAGTTTTTTCATGAATTAAGGCAAGGGTATTATCTAAATCAAAGATTAAGACTTTTATATTTTCTTCTTTGAGCTTTTCATAATTAATCTCATAAATATTCTTTTGATACATGGTAGGTTTAAATAACATAAGTCACCTCGTTTTCTTATTATACTCTATTTTAAAGATTTATACTAGTTGTTTACTTTTTGAGTCATCATTTCTGTTTTTTCGGTAATTTTATCAAAGATATAACCATTTTCTTTTCCATAGTGAATAATGTTTCTTAACGCATCTCTTGTATAGGTTTTGATATCATGCATTAAGACGATATTTACTCTATCCTTTGATAGCTTTCTTGTTACATTTTCGACTATTGCATCAGCAGTATATAATTCTCCTGCATCTCCACTTGCTAAATTCCAGTCATAATAGTAAAAACCTTTTGTTAATACATCTTTGGTTAAAATAGACATAATACCAGGGGAATATCTTCTACTTATGGTATTGCTACTTCCTCCTGGAAAGCGAATGATCTTGGCATCTTGTCCCGTGATTCTTTTTACACGGTCTTTCACACTATATAAATCGTTATAGTATGCTTCTTTTGAACTATAAATGGTCGCATAATTATGGCTTGCTGTATGAAGTCCTACGGTATGTCCTTCCTCATACTCTCTTTTTACCAATTCATCTGGGCCATTATTTGTGATAAAAAAGGTGGCTTTTATTCCTTCTTCTTTTAATATATCTAAAATTACATCCGTAGTTCCACTTTTTGGACCATCATCAAACGTTAAATAAATGGTCCCATTTTGCCCATGTTCTACTACATTTACTACTCTTTTTTGCTTGCTTTTGTTTCCATATTCATCTGCTACTATATATTCTAACTCATAACGTCCACTTTTTTTGGTATCTACTTCTCCTGTTGTTTCTAATTTTAATAATTTATCAGGCGTACAATTATCTGTTACTTCCACCCCTTTTTCATGATACTCTTCTTCTAGATAAACGGTTTCATACTCCGAACCTTTTAATTTGATTAAAGGATTTTCTTTATCTTGATAGATTAAATTTCTGATTATTTCTTGATGATTACCTGACTTATCTTTTACAGAATATATGACTTTATCTCTTACTCTTTTTACTTTTACTTTATTTGTAATATCGCCATCTAGATTATCGTATGCATGATATCCTTCTTCTATATATTCTGTATTAGGACAAACATCCTTTCTTTTTTCTCCCTTAAGTTTGATTACTGGTGGAGAAATATCTTTTACTATTACTTTTAAAATATAAGTTTTCTGAAAGAGACCCTCTCCTATTTTATAATATATTTTATATTCGCCAATTTTTTTAGTATTTACTTTGCCTGTTACTGTTACTTTATCTGTAATATCTTTGTTTTGATATGTTGCTATATATTTGGGAGATTTATATTTTTCTTTATAGTTTAAGATGATTACTTTGCCTATTTTTTTGTTATCTATCGTTAAAGTTAGTTTTGGTGAAAGATATAGTGGTACGAAAAGACATGTTAGTATCAATATGAATAAGCATATGATGAGCAGAAGTTGCTTTTTTATATGCTCTCGTTCCTTTTTTAGTTTGATTCTTTTTTTAATTTTTATTTTTTTACTCACTTTTATCACTGTTTCTTCACCTATTTATTATTATACTTATTTTTTTGAATTCTAGCAAGATAGTGTGAAAAAAGAAGTTTTTTCAAAAAAATAATACCTAGATACTAGATATTACTTTGCTTTTACGGCTTTATCTACTTCACTAAATAAGTAATTGATAATTGAATTAAATCCTTTTTCTATTACTCCAGATGTTTTTAATAATACGTTTGATATTTTATTACTGTATGTTTTTTCTTTTGGTTGATAGGAATTTAGATCTATTTTCTTTCCAGATTTTAAATCTTTTTCATATTTTTCCATTGCCTCTTTGGTGAGAGCTGTTTTTCTTTGTTGTTCTACTTCTAAATAACCAGAGGCCATCCCAAAATAGACTACTAAAAAGATAATGCCTAAAACTCCTGCAACCATTCTTATTATATTTTTAGCTTTCACTACTTGTAATCACCTCACTAAAAACTTCACTAAAAGCATCTACAGAATTTAGGACTTCTTCTATTTTATTATCTTTTCCTCCTACTTCTAATAAAATTGTGTATTCGGAATTATCTTGATTATAAACCCCATTCACTCCCTTTCCACCCTTTTTATAAATTCCTTTGGAAAGGCCTTTATATTTTTCATTTAATCGAGCATTGAGTTTTTCTGTAAAAGCTAAATTTTTTTCATAATTTGGATTTTCTAGACCAATTAAAAATATTAGTTTCGCATAGCTTTTATTATTAATCATCGTTGTTGTTTTTTCGTAATTTAGAGAGTCCCTGTGAAAATCAATAAAGTATTTAATGCTTGGATTCTTTGATTTTACTTCATTTAAATATATTCTTGAAGCTTGGTAACTATTATTATAATTCCAATGATTTTGGTTTAAGACATCTTTGATACTTCGCTCTTCTACTAGTGTTTCAAAACCATTTTGTTCTAGGCGTTCTTCTAAGATATAACTTCCTACTAATACTGTTGGCGTTACTGAATATTCGGCAATGGATGAGGGGGCATACTGTTCTGTTTGATGAGAATTATAGATATAAATTAAGGGGGGAGATTTTTCTTGTTGTTTCTTTTGTTCTTCGTGTTTTACTTCTTGTTCTAACTTTACTAAACCTTTATAATTTTTATTTAGAAGAAAAGTTGGTTCTGTTACCAGTTTTTTTGCTTTTTCTAAGATACCTAATTCTTGTTTTATATAAGGGGTTTGCTCTTTTAAGAGAAATTTTACTAGAACTTTGTTGCTTATTTTATAACTTTTTTGTTCTAGATATGTAAATGTGAAATAACAAGATAAAAGAAATGTTAATAGAAATAGAAAATGCTTGAATCTGTGTTTTTTCTTAGGGGGAGTTTTTGCGATAAATTTTTTTGTCATAGAAATCACCAAAAAGAGCATACTCTACTAAAGATGCTCATTTTGTCGGATTAAAGTGATGGTGTAAGCTTTTATTAATTCCTTGCCCTATTAAAAGTGCTAGGCGATTTATGGTAAAGTCAATTTCTTTGGGTGTTACCATTAAATTATAATTGATAGGAACTAAGACTTCACTCATTAATTGTTTGATTTCTTCTTCTTCCAGATTCCCAATAGAACCTAGTATTTCCTCTTTTTCTTCTTTTGTTAGGGTGTCAGGATAGTCTAGATAGTTTTGTTTATTTTCTGGTATTAGTTTTAGTGAAGCATTATTTATATTATCTAGTTTATAGCTAAAATGTTTATAAATGTATTGAATGGTATCTGTAACGATGGTAACTAAATCTACAATCGTTGGTACACCAATTACAATGACTGGGATTTTTAATTTCTCATAAGAAAGTTCTTCTCTATTATTTCCAACACCAGAGCCTGGGGTAATTCCTGTATTAGAGAGTTGGATGGTTTTGGTTAAACGTTCTGTGTTCGTTGCTTTTAAAGCATCAATCACAATTAAAAAGTCTGGATTTATCGCACTAAGTGCTCCTTTGATTAGTTTTCCTGTTTCAATCCCAGTGGAGCCTGTTACATCAGGAGAAAAGGCAGAAGTCTTCCGATAACCTTCTTCTATTTCTCCTAGGGCAAATAAATGACTTGTTACCAAGACTTGTTCTACTGCTTTTGGTCCTAGCGCATCTGGTGTTGAGTGTTCATTGCCAAGACCAACGATTAAAGCAGAGGCATCTTCTTTCAGATTACAGGCTAAGAGTAGGTCTTTAAAAACTTTTATAAACACCTCTTCTACTTCTTGATAATGATCTTTATCTGTGATATCTTGAAAACTTATCGTCCTATAAAGTCCTTCTTTTTTATTTATTTTTTTGCTTCCTTCTTTTGTTAAATCCATCTCTTCCACTAAAATATTTCCAATTTTATATTGCGTCTTTTTTAAATCTTTACTTGTTAATTGTTCTATTTTTTCTTCTACTACTAAATCTGTTCGAAATTCGTATTTCGATAAATCGATTGTATGCATTTTTATCACCTATTCTTAATATCTACAAATATAAAAAATTTATTTGCATTTTTTCTTCTTTTTTGTTAAAATTAATGTGTTTACAAAAAGTGAGGTGAAAGAATGCCAAATATTAAGAGTGCAAAAAAACGTGTTCGTAGTAATGCTAGACGTGAGAAAGTAAATACTCTTGTTACATCTAGTATGAGAACAGCGATTAAGAATTTTGAGAAGAGTGTACATGCTGCTAATAAAGAGGAAGCATCTAGTAATTTAAATATTGCAATTCAGAGAATTGATAAAGCTGTTTCTAGTGGATTAGTACACCAAAATAAAGGTGCACGCCTAAAATCAAGACTTACCAAAATGAAGAATACAATGGAATAAAATTTCCATTGTTTTTTTCTGTCAACTAGCATATTTTTCAGACTTTTTTCGAAAATTTATGATATTATAATAGTAGGTGAAGAATATGCAATATAAAAAATTTGTTATCACTGGTTTTTTACTTATCTTTTTAGGGATTACTTTTATTCTTAGAGAAGAACTTGTGGTAATTTATACAAATCATCTTATTAAAGTAGATAAAGAGGTCAAACTAGAAGGTCATAATGATTATTATCGAGATTATGGGTTTAGTTTTGTGGAAAATACAGATCATTTTTCTCCTCATTCTAGAAAGGATTTATTAGATATTTACTATACTGTCATTAATGCGGGAAAGAAGAGTTTTACTTTTTATTGTCCTGATGATTATGAAGACTGTTTATCTGAGGTTAAGTATTTAGCAAATGATCAGACTACTCTTTCTCATATTAATAATTTTGTTCATCCTTTTAATGGGTTTAAGCATATTGAAACAGAATATGATAATACGGGGAAAATTACAATTCATGTTCATAAAACCTATGAGAAAGAGGAAGAAGAGGCAGTTTCTGCAGAGGTTGAGAGAGTGATTAAGGCATTAGAAAATAAGAGTTTATCCCCTATTGATCAGATTCGAGTTTATCATGATTATATTATTAATCATAGTAAATATGATTCTAATAGAAGCGATGAGAATATTGTGAAGTATCGATCTGATATTGCTTATGGTCCCTTAATTGAGGGTCGTGGATTATGTGGTGGTTATACGGATGCTATGGCATTATTTTTAGAATCCATGCATATTCCGAATTTTAAAGTAGCGAGTGAGAACCATGTTTGGAATGCAGTGTTAATAGATAATAAGTGGTATCATTTAGATCTTACGTGGGATGATCCTGTGACTACAGATGGTTCTGATATTTTAGAGTATAATTTCTTTTTAAT
>CAZWXX010000049.1:0-9095 GCA_964637865.1 uncultured Muribaculaceae bacterium
TACACAAGTAGAAAAAATAAATGCAAAACAAAGTGAAAGAATGTAGAAAATATCTCAAAATTCTACATTCTTTTTCTGTAATATTAGATAAAATGCTACTCATAAAGGAAGATACTTTATGACTGCTATAAAGTATAGGTTTTCTAGTCTTTCCTATATTCATCATACAATAATTCGACACGATTATCAATGAAAAATGATGTCTTTTGTCGTAAATAGATTAACTATTTGATAATTTATCTGTTATTTATAGTCAAATACGTCTCAGAATAGAAATAGTGATAAATAGATAACTAAAATTCGACTGTTCTATAATCATAGTCAAGTAGTTAGTCAATAAAAAAAGAAAGTAAGTAAACTCTAGCAAATAATTTAAAAACTCATAAAGTATCTTCCTTTATGATAAAAAATAGGGTGGATACAGATAGGAAATTTGGGAAAAATAAAAGAGAAAAGGAAAGATAGTATGCAAGAGTTTATAAAGAAACATAAGATGGGTATATTCATTACAGTAAGTGCAATTATTATGGTAATTGGGCTATCTTACGCATGGTTACAATTAACTCTTCGAGGAAGTAAAGAACTTAGCATTTTAACATCAGGAAAACTAGAACTAGTACTAGATGATAGCATGACAGAAGGAATCTCTGTTACAAATTCGGTTCCAGTAACAGATGATATGGGATTAGAACAAAAAGCATATACTTTTACATTAGAAAACAAAGGAACGATAGATAGTGACTATACGATTTATTTAGATGATTTAGAACTTACAGAAGATCAAACTAGAATGAAAGACTCTTTTATTAAATATGAACTAGTAAAAAATGGAGAAAGAGTAAATTTAGATCTTTTAAGTACCACAGGAGAACATCCGAATAGAGTTCTAGATAAAGATGTGATTTCTGCCAAAGATAAGTATACATACTCTTTAAAAATATGGATTGATTCTAATGCTACAAATGAAGTGATGAATACTACTTTTAAAGGACAACTAAGAATAGAAGCAATACAAGGTAAAACAAAAGATCTTTATAAAATAATAGCGAAGAAAGCAGTACTAGATAATGCCAAAAGCGAATTTGTAACAAATGAAACAGGAATAGACTTTGGACAAATTTCTTCTGATACGAATGGAAAAGGAGTATATACCTTTGCTTCTACCAAAGATGATGCTTTTCCAGTCCATTATTATAGAGGGGCAGTGACTGATAATAATGTAAAATTTGCGGGACTTTGTTGGAAGATAGTTAGAACAACAGAAACAGGTGGAGTAAAACTTATTTATAATGGACTACCTGATGAAAATGGATATTGTACGAATACAACAGGAGAGGCAACTGAAATTAAAAATAGTGCATTTAATATTACTGATTATGGTAAACAATATATAGGATATATGATAAATAATACGAGTGATTCAACAGTAAAAGGAGTCATTGATACATGGTATCAAACTAATATGACAAGTTATACAGATAGATTAGAAGATACAATATGGTGTAATGATAGAAGCTTAACAAAAACAGAAGGTAGAATCACATATTTTGGACCAAATAATAGAACTTATACAATCCACACTCCGAGTCTTGGCTGTGTAAATGATGCAGATAAATTTACAGTGAATGCAAAAAATGGAAATGGACTTCTAACTTATCCAGTAGCGCTACTAACTGCAGATGAGGTTGTATTAGCAGGAGGAATATGGGATACTTTAAATTCTAATTATTATTTATATACAAATCGGCAATGGTGGTCGTTGTCACCATCCATCTTTGATTCTTACAGTGCTTATAATCTTGTTATAAAATCGAATGGTGCTCTATATAGTGGCCGTATCGATCACTCTGCAGATAGTTCAGGCAACGTCAGACCATCAGTATCCCTTGCTTCAAATACAAAAATTAGAAGTGGAGATGGCTCAATGGAAAAACCGTATGAAATAAAATAAGGAGGAATAACATCATGCAAGAGTTTATAAAGAAGCATAAGATGGGAATATTTATAACAGTAAGTGCAATTATTATGGTAATTGGACTCTCTTACGCATGGTTGCAGTTAACTCTTAGAGGAACAAAAGAACTATCCATGATGGCAGATAAATTAAAACTCGTTCTAGATGATACGATGGAGGGAGGTATCAACTTAGAAAAAGCGATTCCAGTTCAAGATGAAGAAGGGTTAAAACAAGATGGATATACTTTCACTATAGAAAATACGGGAAAGATAGATAGTAGTTATGAGATCTATTTAGATGATTTACCACTAGAGGATGTACAAACTAGAATGAGAAATGACTTTCTAAAGTATCAGTTAGTAAAAGATGGAGAAGAAATATCTCTAGATTTATTAAGTAGTACAGGAGAAAATCCTAATCGACTTTTAGATAAAGGAGAAATTGGACCTAATGAAAAGTATACTTATACTTTAAAGTTATGGATAGATTATAATGCTACGAATGAAGTTATGAATACCATATTTAAAGGACAAATTAGAATAGAAGCAATACAGACAAAAAGTAAAAGTTTATATAAACAAATAGCAAAGAAAGCAGTACTAGACAATCGAGCAAGCGAATTTGTAACGAGTGAAACAGGAATAAACTTTGGTGCTATCTCGTCAGATACGAACGGAAAAGGAGTTTATACATTTTCAACAACCAAAGATGAGAAATATCCAGTTCATTACTATAGAGGGACAGTCACTGATAATAATGTTAAATTCGCAGGATTTTGCTGGAAGATTGTAAGAACGACAGAAACTGGTGGAGTAAAACTCATCTATAATGGAAGTCCTGATAGTGAAGGAAAATGCACCAATATTACAGGAGAGTCTACACAAATAGGAACAAGTGCATTTAATGAGACTGATAATTCTAAAGAATATGTAGGGTATATGGTAAATAATACGGCTGACTCAACGATTAAAGGAGTCATTGATACTTGGTATCAAACAAATATGACAGATTATACTACAAGATTAGAAGATACTATCTGGTGTAATGATCGAAGTTTAAGAGTAGAAAGCACTTATATTTTTTATGGATCAAGAGACAGGGTAAAAATAACTCATAGTCCAAGTTTAGAATGTGTAAATGATACAGATAAATTTACAATAAATGATGCTAATGGTAATGGATTATTAACGTATCCAGTGGCACTGCTTACTGCAGATGAGATTATGTTAGCAGGAGGATCATGGACTCTTGCTAACGATAATTATTATTTATATACGAATCAGTATTGGTGGACAATGTCTCCATCTAATTTTTATTATAACCATGCTGGAAATTTAGACATTTACTCTGATGGTGAATTGTATGATTATTATGTTTCTCGTTTTGAAGGCGTTAGACCTAGCATATCCCTTGCCCCAGGGACCAAAATCACAAGCGGAGATGGTAGTATGAATAGTCCTTTTGAATTATCATAAAGCTATCTATTATAAAAATCTAAAAGTATAAAAAAGAAAACTGCTTAAAATAAAAACTTTTTAGCATTTTTTTCGTTTTTTCTTAAAAAAAATGTCGAACTATGTTATAATTTCTATAATAGGTAGAAGATGTGGTGATAGAATGAAGATGGGAACATTAAATAAACTAAAACAAATTCCTAAAATTTATTATGCAGTAGCACTCCTTATCATAGGTATATTAATATCAGTAAGTATTCCAAGCCTTGCACGCTATAAAAATAGAGTAATCATAAATGATACCCCTGTATGGGATGGAACTATAGCAACATCATATAAAAGTGGCTCAGGAAGTAAAGAAGATCCTTACATTATATCAAGTGGAAGTGAACTAGCATACTTTAGCAAAATGTTAGAAACAACAAATTATCAAAATACTTATTTTCGTCTAACCAATGATATTATCTTAAATAATGGAATATTCAAATATGACACCACTTCTAATATTACCTATACTGTAAACAAGCAAACAAAATATATAAAAGAATATACAAATGAAGTATATGAAGATAGTGCTAAAACAGTAGCAAGTACAGAAAAAATCAATACGCTAACACCACTTATGAATTTTAAAGGCCACTTAGATGGAAATGCTTATACAATTTATGGATTATATATTACATCGAGTGAAAAAGAAGAATTAGGTTTATTTACGAATTTACAAGGAGAAGTATATGATTTAACAATTAGTAATGCCATAATATATGGAGGAGAGCTAACAGGAGGAATTGCATCCACTGCCACGTCATCTACATTAAAAAACATCTCTTTTGATGGTTATGTTGTTGGAAAAAATATACAAGAAGAAAAGAGTAAAGTAATAGATATTAGTAATCAAGAAGTCCAAGTAGATGCTACCAATAATTATGAAATAACACTTCCACAACTAGAAACTATAAAAGGTTTCACTACCAAAACAACAATTACTGGAACTTGTACATCCAATATGACAACGGGAAATATCACTATAAATGGTGTGATAGTATCAGCTTGTAATAATAACACTTTTGAACTACCACTATCATCACTTCTTACTAAGAAATTAACTATCAGTATGCTAAATAGTGACGCTACAACATATCAGCTAACCAATTTAAAATACAAAGTGGAGTATCAATCAGGATTATCTGCAGGAATCATAGCAAATGCAAGTAATGTAACCCTAGAAAACATAATTAATAAAGCAAATATATATTCTAATGCCATCTCATCAGGTCTAGTAGCACAAACATCCGAAAATATCACTATAAAAAATACTTATAATAAAGGAGTACTAACTAGTAATTTTCTATCGAGTGGTTTAGTTGGAAAAATAGAAAATACAAATGGGAATGTTTTAATATCAAAAAGCTATAATGCTGGAAATACCAGTGCCAATCTAAAAGCAGGACTAGTAGGAATCATAAATGAACATACGCCTACAGTAACCATACTAGATACCTTTCAAACATCCTCTGCCTACAGTATAGATACAGTAAATAATGCCAATGTTTCTATCATTAATTCCTACCAAACAACAGGTGCTCCAGTACGTATCGGTTCAACCATTGGCACATTTGAAGTATTACCGATAGAAACAATAAAGCAAAATATCGAGTTTCAACAATATAAAGGACAAGAAGATGTAAAACAAAACCCAGAACATGTCTGGTCACTCGTTGAAAACTTACCCCTTCTATTTATAGATAATGAAAAAGACTCTAACGTAGTAATTAATGTAGGAAACTATAGTTGGGATAATTTAAGCTATGATTTAGAAACCTATTATTACTCTCAAAAAATCACTTTTAATATAAAACCGAAAACAGATGTAATGACAAATCAAGAAATCTATTATTATATTAGTAACAAGACCTTAACCCAAGAAGAACTGCTTGCTATCCCAACTTGGACCCCTTTTTCAGAAATTATATCATTAGAAGAAGAAGGTGCCTATATTATCTATGCCAAAGTAGTAAGTACCAATGGATCTATTCACTACCTAAATACAGATCAATTAATACTAGATAAAACATCTCCAACCGTAGAAATCAAAAAAGATGATACAAAAACTTGGAATAGCTTAACCAAAAACCCAAATACCATCTACATTAATGAGCCTATCACTCTACAGGTAACTGCAGAAGATCTATTATCTAAAGTAAAACAAGTACATTATTATATTTCAGATAAAGTTTTAACAGAGGAAGAATTAGAAAACATAGAAGAAGAAAAATGGATTTCTTATCAACAAGAAATAAAAACACCAGAACAAAAGACATCTGTCCTCTATGTACGTGCAATCGATTATGCTTCCAATAAAACTTATATAAATAGCGATTATATGATTTATGGAGGCTATCTTCAAACCAAAATGTATATAGGAAAAAAAGATATATCAAGCCTAAAAGAAGTAAAATTAACTTCTACTTCACAAATAGCTTTTCAGTATCAATATGAAGATAGTAGCAAGTACCAAGAAAAGGAAACTCATAATATACGAGTAAATACGCCTCTACCAGAAAAAACAAAAATTACTTTAATAGATAATATAAAACGAAAAGTATATACATATGAAGTCGAAAATTCGGAAAATAACACAGGACTTTATCCATTTAGTCTATTTAGTGAAGTAGGAACTCCAGAGAACAACTTGAAATTTCAAGAAGATCATAGCGAAAACATCAAAGAAGACTATAAAGTAATTTTTGACTTTGCCAATACCAATATAAGTACAAATTATGAAAATATGTATGCTTCCATAGAAATTCTAGATCAAGATAAAAGAGTAGTAAGATCTACCTTAAAAGATACAATAAAATTTTTCTCATTATATAAAAATACAACAGAACGCTTATATATAAAAAGTACGATGACGGAACCAATTATTTACAATAGTGATAATATCTATGAAATCCCACTACAATATGGTCTATTATTCTCTACTTATAATGATACAAAAATTGAAAGTAGTACGTATCAAAATAAAACAATGGGTCTTATGATAAAACTAGTAAATAGTAAACAAACAATAATGGAGAAAGAACATCTCAAAAATATAGAATTCATGATAGGACAAAAGAAATATACTCCAGATAATGAAGGAATCATCCGTATTAGTCTAGATACTTTAGAAAAAGAGAATCTAAACTTTAGTACAACTTTAAAATTAATAACTAAAAAAGCAAATTTAAAATTGGAACAAGATCAGTATGATTTTGAAATATCTTGTTATCTAGCAGAAGATGGTCTACATCCTAAAATAAATAGCAATGAAGTAGTAAGACTTCCTATTATCTACCAAAAAGACTATACTTTATTACCATATAATTTTAACGTAATACAAAATAAAGAAAACAAAATTTTAAAAAAAGAACAGGAAGTGACTACACTACCATTTTATATATTACAAAGGGGACAGTATCAAACGCCTAATTTAAGAATTTCACTTTATAAAAAAGAAAACTTCACAGCATACAATCAAACTTATACATTAATAGATTTAAAGAAATATAGTAATAATAATTTAGAACTAGCCAAAGAAAAAATCTATTATATAACAAAAAATCCAATAATCTACCAAGATAATAGTGAGACATATAATCAGTTTACATTAAATTTATTAACTTCAAAATTAACATCAGGAGGTTATAAACTTTTATTTGAACTTTATGATGGAGAGATAAAAGTAGGAGAGATTTCAAATAAATTTATTGTAAAGTAAGGAGAGAAGAACATGAAACGGAAGGTAATGATAATTTTAGCATTAATATTAGGAACAACATTCTTAGCAGGAATTGCTTATTCCGCATTTTTCTCTTCTGCTACTTTAAATGTAAGTGATCAAAAGATTGCCAAGTTCATTTTTAATGCAAAGAAACAAGAAGCAATAAATCTTCCGTTAACAGATATGAAACCAAATACAAAACAAGAATATTCATTTTCTGTAACCAATAGTGAAGAAGAAAAAATTAGTAATGTCACAATTAATTATCAAATAGCTATTAAAACTTTTCATTTTATCCCATTAAATATTAAACTATATAAAGAAAATGAAACAGAGCCAGTATTAGTTTGTGATGAGTCTTACAGTAGAAATGATGACAATATTTTAGTATGCAGTAGTCCTTTACAAGAATTAAAACATAATAATAAAAAATTAGATAATTATAAATTAGAAATAGAGTTTCCTAGTGAATATAAAGAAAGTGATTATGCTGATTTAGTAGATTTCATGGATATAGAAATTAAAAGTTGGCAAAAAAAAGAGAAGTAGGTGAAATATGAAAAAGAAAAGAAAGTATATACTAGTAATAAGTATCGTTCTATTAGTGTTTATCCTACTAAACTATAAGTTTTCTTTAGCAAAATATATCTCAAATTCAGTTTGGGATTACTACTTAAAATCTAAAGACTTTTATTTTACTAGTAATGAGTTAAGTGAAACCGGAAAAGAAAATATAGATAATCTTTGGGATGGAGAAAGTACCTACTTTACTATAAAAAATGGTATGAATGATTCTCTAGTAACCAATTATAATATCTCTTATAAGGTAGAATGCAATATAACTTCATCAGATAAACAAACAAAGTGTCTATTAAATGGTAGCGAAAAAAATACATTTGAAGGTATATTAGCCAATGAAGAGACATGTATAAATAATACACAAGATGGAATAGATACTAGTGGATATAATAAAACAACTTGTGAAGTAAATGGTTATACATGGACCAATAAAATAGCTACCAAAGAATTATTTTTCGACATAGAAGACTCTAAAGAAATAGAAAATGTAGAAGTAGAAATCATAGTTACTACCACAGAACCTTATCAAAAGAGATTAACAGGAAAGTTTTTATTGAAAAAAGATCATAACTTGACTGGAAATATAACGATGAAATATAATCATGATATAGATTATGATGAACTAGTAGTCTCTAACTCTCATCAAGAAAACAAGAAGGTAGCAATAAGCTTTGATAGTACAAAAATTAGAATTGACTATGAGAAAGACAAAATAAATTCTTATGATCTAGATGAGAATGGTTATATTAACAAAATACATATAACAATTCCCAAAAAGTCTACTATGAGTTATAAATTTTATAAATTAGATTCGAAAGAATTAGATGAATCTATGTTTGAATTGTTGGAAGAGTCATCATAAAATAGAACTAATTTAAGAAATAGGGGGAAGATAAGAATGAAAAGTAATTATATATTAATACATGGGAGTTTTGGAAGTCCATTTTCAAATTGGATTCCATATTTAAGAAAGAAAATAGAAAGTAAAAATTTAGAAGTATATACTCCAGATTTTCCAACAGGAATAAAATATCAAAATTATGAGAATTGGTCTAATCTTTTAATGTCTTACAGAAAAGCAAATATTATAAATGAAAATACCGTTATAAGAATATGAATGCAGTTCCTATTAAACCTATGAAAGTAATAATATAAAATATTGAATTATGCATATAATATGTACACCAATTGAGATATTAATTTGTTAGTAAAAGACTTCGGCTATTAAAATGTCGAAGTCTTTTATAAGTCTTTGATTATTTTGTCTTCAAGCTAACTGCGGGAGTGATAATTGCAATAAAAAACGGATCTATAAGACCCGGTTCATTTCAATGGAGCG